>JAZKBX010000306.1:0-14210 GCA_040388455.1 Bacteroidota bacterium | reverse complement strand
TAGAATAGAAGTTTCCTAAACTTTTGATCCCAGTTCGATTCTGGGCGAGACCACTCCTTTCAACATCCTTGTTAACAAAAGGCTTTAATTTTTTTATCTCGTTAAAGAAATCGAAGTCGATTTTGTTAGCTTTTAATATCCCTTATAAATAGTTTGTTTCAATATTTAGTACCTTTACAAAACACGAAAAATTAGCATTTTTATATGTCGGTAGATCTTTTGCAATGGCTTGGTTATGCTGCATCTGTAATTATAATGGTATCCATGACAATGAGTTCTATTGTCAAGTTCAGATGGATTAACCTTTTGGGGGCTTTGTCATTTTCTATTTACGGATTTTTGATTCATTCCATTCCTGTTTGTATACTTAATGGAATGATTGTCATTATTGATATATATTACCTCTTTAATATCTATTCGAAAGAAGAAGTATTTGAAACCCTGGAAATAAAAGCAGAAAGTGAGTATCTTTTAAGATTTGTTGAATTTCATAATGATGAAATTCAGAAAATCTGTCCAGGCTTTTCTTATAATCCTGATATGAATTCGGTTAGTTTTTTTATTTTGAGGAACATGTCGGTTGCAGGATTATTCCTTGCTCACAGAGATGGCGATAAAGTTCTTACAGTAGGCATGGATTATGTTATTCCAGAGTACCGTGACTTTAAAAACGGTAGATATGTTTATTACAGACTGAGGCAAAAGTTTATTGATTCCGGGTTCACGATAATCAGGTCGGACGGAAATAATTTAAGGAAGGATAAATATTTTAAGAAATTAGGATTTAAAAAAGATGAGAATGGGTTGTACACTATGTATTTATAAATATTAAATCAAAGGCAACTGTGTTGCTAAATATTTGAAACAATAGTTCCCCCAATCTATAATTACTCAGATCAAAGATTAATATGAAACGATATTTAAATAACAGAACTATTTTATTATTGATTTTTGTTTTGTGCAGTACTGCACTTTTTGCTCAAAAAGGCAATGCCCCTAAAACATCATCTAACGGACATATATATGGGAAGATTTTGGATGCCAAAACAAAGGAGTCGGTTCCTTTCGCTTCGGTAATTGTTTTGAAAAACGATAGCCTGGTAGCAGGTAATTTAACACGTAGTAATGGTGAATTTAATATTGAAAACCTTCCTTTTGGTAAATTCAATTTGAAAGTAAAATCCATTGGTTACAAAACTTTTCAGCAATTTATTTCCATTACTGCCCAGAATGAAGAGCAGGATTTGGGGGATATTCAGATGGAAATAGATGAAACACTTTTAAAAGAAGTAGAAATTGAGACCGAAAAAAGTGAGGTGGAGATGAATATTGATCGTAAAGTATTTAATGTTGATAAGAATATTCTTTCAAAAGGTGGTACCGCAGCTGATGTTATGAAAAACATCCCATCCGTAACGCTTGATGAAAATGGAACAGCCAAGCTTCGGCAAAATTCTGCAACTATTTATATTGATGGAAGACCAACCACTCTTACTCTTGACCAGATTGCTGCAGATCAAATAGAACGCGTGGAAGTGATCACTAATCCTTCAGCCAAATATGAAGCCAACGCTTCGGGTGGTATTATTAATATTGTGATGAAAAGCAATACTAAAGTTGGTTATTATGGTATCGTAAGTGCCGGTGTTGGTACAAATGATCATTACAATGGAATGGTTTCTATTAACGTTAAACAAAAACCAATTGGCTTTTCATTGGCATATAATTATTCGAATTTTAAAAATCCTATCGAGGCATATAACTATCGTACTAATTTGAATAATGGAATAGTAAGCGGTTACTATGATGCTGATAATAATAAAGTTTTTCAAAATACGTTTAATACAGGGTCGGCAGGCCTTGATTATTATATCAACAATCGCAATACTTTATCTCTTTCTCAAAATATGACCATTGGAGATTTTGATACGAAAGAAGATCAATTGTTTAAAACGCGAATTAATCAGGATTCAATACTTTCATTTGGGACCAGGATAACGAATACAATTATGCATTTCGAAAATTTTACAACAAAATTGTATTACAAGAAAACGTTTCCTAAAAAAGGAAAAGAACTCTCCGCCAATATTAATTACAATACAATGAAGATCAATAGTCACAATGATTTCACTACCAATACTTATGATGCAACGGGCATATTATTTCCTTATAACCCTGATTTACAAAATTCTGAAAGTTCCAATAAAGGGAACACCTATACTTTTCAGGCGGATTATATTGACCCGATAAATGACAGTACAAATTTGGAATTGGGCGTACGTAGTAATTACAAGGCGAGCAATGTTTTTTTTGATGCCAGATATTTCAGTTATTATTCAAATCAGGATACGATAGATCCAAATTTAACAAATCACTACAAGGTAAAAGATATTGTAAATGCCGCTTATATTAATTACTCCCATCGATATAAGAAAGTTAATTACATGATTGGCCTGCGCTTTGAACAATCTTTTTATCAGGGAACTTTTCTGGATATTAGTAATTCCTCCTTCCAGTACTCTTATCCTGACAATTTGAACAATTTGGCAAAGGCTTTATTCCCAAGTATTTTTGTAAGTAAACAGCTGAATAAAAAACAAACCCTACAGTTTAATATTTCACGAAAAATCGGAAGGCCAGATATGAGACAGCTTTCACCAAACATTTCAAGCAGCGATCGAAAAAATTATAGCATAGGCAACCCTCAACTTACACCGGAGTTCCTTACTTTGGCCGAGGTGAATTTTAATCAGTATTTAAATAAAGGAAATGCGTTGATTTCTTTGTTTTATAGAAACACTCAAAATCCATTAACAAATTACAGTTATCAGTTCCCTTCTGATTCTTCCATATTAGTGAATACTACAATAAACGGAAAACAAAGTAATACTTTAGGGATGGACAATACTTTTAAATATACGCTGATCAAAGGACTTGAGGCAACTCTTAACATGAATTTACTTTATACAGTTATCGATGCTTCTTATAATAACACCAATTTCAGCAACGATGGTTTTTACTATAATTTAAAACTTAAACTGAACTATCGTCTTCCCAAAAACATATCCGTTCAACTGTCCGGTAACTATGAATCACCAAAGATCATTCCGCAAGGAAAAGAAAAAGAAAATTATTTTTTGGATTGTGGAATTAGTAAAGAGGTAGCCAAAATCATGACTTTTACGCTTAGTGTAAGTGACATTTTTGATACGAAAGGCAAGGGGAATAACATGACAACAGATACCTATATTCAAAATTATTGGAGCAGACGTGAAACCAGGTATGTAAAATTTACTGCTATGATACGTTTTGGAAAAGCAGATACAGCCTTATTAAAAAAGCGTCCGCAGACACAACAAAGCGAAACAGAAGGCGGTTTTTAAAATTTATCTTTTATAGTTTCTAAGCCATTAAATGATGGCATTATAAATGCAGAATGATTTGCTTGAATTAATAAATTCTTTTTATTCTCAGGGTAATTTCTAAGCAATGAATACAAACAGGATTTTGCAGCTATCAGTTCAGCTTTTTCTTTTTGTTGTACTGATCTTATTCACTGGTTTTTCAGGCGATGAAAAAAATGTCGTTTCCAAAAAGCGGTTAGACCCTATTGACTCGGACAATAGCAATTCAAATACAAATCCTGATTACCTAAACCGGTATAAAAAAATTGAAACCTATATTCCTGATGAAAACACAGCAACAAAACATATTAAAATTGCAGTCAATATTTTTACCGGGCCTGGTACTATTCAAAATACAGCTGCTTCAGCGGATGCTATCCATCAAATGATAGAATGGTTGAATGGATTTTATACAAATGTTGATTCGGCTACTTATCCAATTGCTGGTGTGCCTTGGCTTAAAGACACAAAAATCCGTTTTGACCTGGACGAAAGGATATTCTTTTATGAAGGAACAACCTTATATAATAACACTTCACAGCATACCTTGGAAAGGCATATTGCAACAATAGATTCCACCCGTCTGGATAATTTGAACATTTATATTACTGCAGGTGGTAAGGCATCTCCTTATTCAATTCCGCCTTATCCCCGCTTTATTTTAAAAGATGGCGGTGATATAACCTCTTCGTCATTATACACCAGCCAGGGAGTTTATATCAGCTCCGTAAATCCATCGTATGTGAATGCTCAAACCCTTGCTCATGAACTTGGTCATTGTTTGGATCTGTTTCATACCTACAATCCATCTTGCTGCCATGAAACTTGCAATGCTTCTGATCCTGAATATTTATATGACTTGTTTGGTTCTAATCCTCCAGCCTACTGTTGGGAAGGTGGCGGATTCGGTTGTAAGATCACACTCGGCACAAATACCTGCACAAATAATATAATGGGAGGTAACAATATGCTCAATTATTATTTTTCACCTATGCAGATAGGGAAAATGCACAGAGCTTTGTCAATTAAATCCGTGAGAAAGTATGTTAAAGAAAACACCTATAATGCAGTGCAGTATGAAATAGATCAAAATGAAACTTGGAATTTTGATATAAGATGGTACAGTGATATCGTTATAAAACGGGGTGCTGTCCTTACTCTAAAAGGCAAAATTTTAATGGCAGACCAGGCTGCAATTGTTATTAAAAGAGGCGCCTCTTTAATTGTGGATGGCGGTGTTATTAACTGTTCCGGACAAACCTGGCAGGGCATAAAAATTGAAGGGGCGAAAAATAGAATGGAGCGTTTGTTTGGAAAAAAAGGAGAGGTGATTTTTAAAAATGGAGGTAAAATTGAAAATGTCAGGAATGAAACCTCGAAATAAGACGATTTACGCTGTAATTTCGAGTGAAGTCGAGAAAGTGCGTTGGCTTTCTTAAATATTATTTTATAAAATTTAAACAGGCTTTTATAACAATAGTTCGGTAGTTTTTAAAGTCAGGGACTGAAGTCCTTCATTTTATTGGGTTCCACTGTAACCCCAGCCTTAAGGCTGGGGTTAATACAATGATTGATATTAATGGGCTTTAGCCATGATTACTAAAAGAACCATCAAACTATTGTTATAAAAACACTTGAAAAATTATTTTTTTCCAGGTAATAAAATTATTTCCACTCTCCGGTTTTTTTCTTGTCCTTCTTTTGTATCATTCGGAAATAAAGGATTGTTTTCACCATAGCCATAGGCCTCTATTTTATAAGTTTTAGTCGGTAATTTTTGTTTCAAAAAATCTCTTACAGCCTCTGCCCTTGTCATGGATAGCGTATTGTTGAACTCAGTTGTTCCAATGCTATCCGTATATCCCTCCACTATTATTTCTGCAATGGAACTTTTTTTTATTTCCTGAACAAGCACCTCCAATGCTTTTTTTGCTTCCGGCTTTAAAACAGACTCATTAATGTGAAATAAAATATTCCCGGTTAAAGAAATTCTTTTTGCTGAACCGATCGCAGCCACAGCATCAATATCAGCACCTGGCCAATCTCCTTTACAAGATGTTTTTAAATCAATAAGGCGCACATAATTAAAAACATCACCAAGCTTTGTAAATTCTCCTATGTCGATCTCTGCTTTTGCGCCTTTTATTTCACCAATTGAGATCCAGTTTACTCCATCTTTAGAAATAGCAAGGGTTGTGGATTCAATGTATTTTCCCATTTCAAAAACAAATAGATCGGGACCTTCAATATTTATTAATGCATTATCATTAAATTTTAAGATAAGTTCCCCTCCGCATCCAAGGGAAACAAACCCTTTATGAGTTCCATCAAAATCAGGTGTTCCTATGCTAAAAGAGGGATTTGAGGAAAACTCAACAGCTGCAGGATCTCCTTTAGTAAAACGTATTACTTCATCAGCAAAAGACTGGTCACCCAAAGGAAGATAAACTTTGCCACCATGGCCATCATTATAACTTATGCCGGCTTCTTGTGCTCGTGAGGCTGATGAAATTAACAGAAGGCTAAATAAAATAATTGTTTCAAATTTCATAAGGGAATTAAATTGCGTTAACTTTTTGTCTCATTCGTTTATAACAACTGCAAAAAAGTACGGTATTTTTCTAAAATAAGGGTTAAAATTTTTAATTAAATACGATGGAGAAAAGGTGGAAAAACGATTTATGTGAAAAGTGTGGTCAATTTATCATAAAAAAGTACTGTTATTGATATTACTATTAAATCCTGTTAAATATCTTTTGTTCCCTCTGTTTCTTATTGTTAATTTCGGCACAGAATAAACCAACATTAATATTTGTTTAGTATGAAAGGAATAATTTTAGCAGGAGGGTCAGGCACACGTTTGCATCCATTAACACTTGCAGTCAGTAAACAATTAATGCCAATTTATGATAAGCCGATGATCTATTATCCTCTTTCGGTACTAATGATGGCTGGTATTTCAGAAATATTAATTATTTCTACTCCACATGATCTGCCACATTTTGAAAGATTACTTGGTGATGGAAAAAGTCTTGGTTGCAAATTTTCTTATGAAGTACAAGCAATTCCAAACGGACTGGCACAAGCTTTTGTTATTGGAGAAAAATTTATTGGAAAAGATAAAGTAGCATTGATACTTGGTGATAATATTTTTTATGGCGCAGGCTTAGGCCGATTGCTTCAACAGCATCAAAATCCTGATGGTGGTGTTGTTTTTGCTTACCATGTATCTGACCCTGAACGTTATGGTGTGGTTGAATTTGATGCAGAGGGACATGCTATTTCAATTGAAGAAAAACCAAAACAGCCAAAATCAAATTATGCTGTTCCCGGTTTGTATTTTTACGACAATAGTGTAATAGAAATTGCGAAGGCTCTTGAACCGGGCCCTCGCGGTGAATACGAAATCACAGATGTAAATAAACATTATTTAAAACAAGGGAAATTAAAAGTTGGAATTATCGACAGAGGTACCGCATGGCTGGATACCGGAACATTTGCTTCTCTTATGCAGGCGGGTCAGTTTGTTCAGGTAATTGAAGAGCGCCAGGGGTTGCGTATTGGATGTATTGAAGAAGTTGCGTATCGCATGAACTACATCAATAAAGAAGAGTTGAAAAAACTTGCCGCACCATTAATGAAAAGCGGTTATGGCGATTATTTAATGAAACTTGTAGAACAATAAACAATGTGCTAATTTGGGAATGTGCTAATTTGAAAATGAATTAGCAAATTTTCAAATTTTCAAATTTTCAAATTGATTTAATGATTGAATATCAGCAACAAATTGAGTACGCTTTAAAAAATAAAAAGTACGGCTCAAATCCAAAAGAACTCTACGAACCTATCGAATACATGATGTCTTTGGGTGGTAAACGCCTGCGGCCGGTATTGGTTTTTGTTGGATGTGAATTTTTTGGTGGTGATACTTCCAAAGCTTTGCACCCTGCCTTGGCCATTGAATTATTTCATAATTTCACTTTAGTGCATGATGATATCATGGATAAGGCGCCTTTACGGAGAAATCAAAGCACTGTACATAAAAAATGGGATGATAACATTGCTATTTTAAGTGGGGATACAATGCTCGTAAAAGCGTATCAGGAGTTGTGTAAGTGCGATTCGGTGGCACTTCCAAAGCTATTGGAATTATTTAGTGATACAGCCGTTAAAGTATGTGAAGGCCAGCAATTGGATATGAACTATGAAAAACTTCATAAGGTTTCGATAGCGCAATACCTGAAAATGATTGAGTTGAAAACCGCTGTTTTGCTTGGTGGAAGCCTTAAAATAGGTGCCCTCATCGCTGGAGCGGAGGAAAAGAACGCACAGAACATTTACGATTTTGGAAAACACATCGGAGTTGCATTTCAGTTGCAGGATGATATTTTAGATGTTTATGCTGATGCAGAAAAATTTGGTAAACAAAAAGGTGGAGACATTGTAGCCAACAAAAAAACATATTTGCTTTTGAAAGCTTTGGAAATGGTAGAAAACAATCGCTACATGAAAGAGGAACTGCATCTTTGGTTAAATGCTCCGAATTTTGATGCAAAGGAAAAAGTAGAAGCGATTACCGGTATTTATAATTTTTTAAATATACCTGAACTTGCCCGTGTTGAAATGAAGAAACATTACGATATGGCCTTAACATGTCTTGATGGAATTCCCGTGGACGATATTAAAAAACAGCACTTGATCACTTTTGCTGACAGTTTGATGGTAAGAGAAATGTGAAATTGAGTCGTTAAAGGAGATAATATACTAATCTTTAAAAAAAAGCGTCCCGATAAAATCGGGACGCTTTTTTTATTGCACTAAACTTTTAATTTTATCTATTATAATTCTGCTTTTATTGAACCAACCAATACGTTACATTGACCTAAGATAGGAATGTGGTTTTTGTCATCACTGATCCAAACATTCAAATCTTCTTCATTTTTAAACACACGTCCTTTTTGAATAATAGGGCGAAATTTCAAACATTTAAAAGTACCAAGGTCCGTTGTAATTGTTTCACGGGCAATGAATTTAATTTTTACAGGAAATATTTCTTTGTCCACAAAAGCATTCATCGCAAATATGTCGCCTGGTTTAGCCAATGAAAGATCCAGCGTGCGGGCATGATAAAATGCAGAAAGCATATCTTGCATATTCGGTCCGCTATCATAGATTTGACCTTCGCCAACATTTACTTTCTCACTATAATGATTAAAAATATAATCTTGGCTACAGCTATAAGTACCTTCCTGTATCCTTCTAACAAATAACCAGGGAACAATTGCCTGCTCATCAATATATGTTTCATAACGATCGCGTACTTTAAAGAACCAGTCGAATGCTCCTTGAGATTTTCCTAGACCTACAATATGGAAAGTTTTACGACCTCCCAGATCCCTTGATTCTTCCGTTACTCCAAGAGTTGCAATACCAGCATCAATAATACCATAGTGCATACGGAAAGTCAACATCTCACCTCGTTTAAAAGCTTCATTCTTTATAAATGGCAATTCTTTAACAGGTCCTTCATTTTCTATTTGTGGCAATTCTTTTTCGCTTCTAAATGATAGGAAAGCTATGCCTGCTATCAATGAAACTGATAATATTAAAATATACTTTTTCATATTTATTTGTATTAGTCATGAATATAAGTTCAAACGCTGTGCCAATCTTTTAATTGTGATAACACCCTGTTAAAATTATTCTTGTTTGATTCGTTATACGGAAAACAAGAAAGAAGGTTTTAATTTTTTTACTTTTTTATAGATATAAAGGGTAAAAAAGCGCGTTTGCTGTAGACTTATTTAGTTGATTTACAGGTTATTGTAAACTTTTTTATAAAGGGAGGAAAATACCAGAAGAAAGGTAAGAAAAACGAAAGTGAAGCAAAAAAATGTGAAATTAATTAAATACGAAATAGTGTTAAATTTTAAATATTTCTTATTTATTTGGTCAAAAAATTAGTAAATTTTGTTGTGTAATTTTTTTTTGACTTTTTTAATTTCTATTTTATTTAACTTTTCTTTTAATTTATCGATCAATACTTTTTCCTTTTTATTTGTTCCATGATAAGCTTGCGCTAATTCTTTAACAACATGCAAACTGATTTTTTTCATTCTTTCGTCAAAGGCTGTATGATGGTCTTCCACAAAGTCGATAAATGAATTGAAAGCCGCTTCGGTATCAGCTATTGATTCATCCAGGAAATCAAATTCCATTTCAGTATAGAATGCAACATCTGTATTAAATTGATCAGTATGCCTTTCGGAAGGCACCAATTCATTTTTCACAATATCGTATAATGCTTTTTTCTCTTTTTGAGTAATTACATGATCAATATCTGCAACCGCATAAAGCAGTTTTCCAAGTTCGGAATAAAAATCTTTATATTTCATGATACATTTCTTAAATTAATTACTTCAATAATTCAAACTGTTGTTTTCTTTCCCGTTTATCTAAATCTGCTTTTAAATCCGGATATCGTTATACAATAGTACATTCAAGCGTTCATTTTTAAAATAAAATTTGTCACCTTATCGTGTGATTTGTATCACAATGCAAATTGTTTGAAGGGGGAAATCATTTCGATTTATTATCCCTTGTTAGTTTTTTTAAATTCAAATTGTCAAAGAGTTTGGTTAAAAAAATATTGAAAAAATCAAATCTTCTAAGGCGAAAAATAAGCGAAAACTCAATATATTTCAATAATTTTGATAAACGTATACCATTAAACATGATGGTACGAAATAAACTCTGAAAATATAATTACAATTCTTTGCAGTTTAAAGAATAAAAGCCTAACATTGAGCAATTAAAAAAGCAAGTTTACATTAACAACCTTTGTGAAAAATCTTAACAGTTGTCTTTTAAACGTTAAAACAAAACCTCCAAAATCAAACTATATGAAAAAAACACTTTTTTTATTTACGATTACTTTATTTTTTGGAAGCTGTGCTACTATATTTATGCCTAAAAAGCAAAAAGTAACCTTTACTACCAGCAATAAAGATGCGAAAATTTTTCTTGACAAAGAAGAAATTGGGAGAGGTAAATCTATTACCACAAAAATTAAAAAAGAAGGGACACATCAAATAGTGGTTCAAACTCCCGGGTATAAAGATACTTATGTTTGTTTGATGCCTACACACAGGCCGCCTGCTTATTGGCCCTTGCAGGTTCTAAATTGTGCTTTTTTATATGGTGCATACTATGCTTTTTTTTGGGACTCCCATGCGCCTAAAAATATGTCGTATGAGAAAGTAACACATATCCCTATAGATGATAAAATCATTAACAGGGGTAAGGCGGATAAATTTATAGAAATATCAAATATCAAATTAGATATTAAGGACAAAAATAAAGATATCACCGTTGTATATGCTGATTGGAAGCCCGATTTGGCGGCATCTATAAAAGAAGCTGACAAGAAACAAAAAGAGAATGTAGCTAAAGCTGATATGAAAGAATTTAAAAAAAACAAAAAGAAACATAAAGGAGCAACATTAAAAGAAGATAATGAAATTAAGGCTGAAGATATCGTATTCAGTGAAAATGTATACAAAACTCTTAAAATGAGCGGATTTATTGATACTGTAAATAAAATATTTTCAGATAACAATAATACATTAGTACTGGAAGGGTCGGTAAGAAAAATACGTTATTATAACATAATTGGTAAAAAACGGGTAGGTGCTTACCAAAAAGTGAAATTGGATTTGGTTTGGTATGTAAAAAACACCTATAACGAAATATTAGATTCGATTACAACACAGCAGATGTCAGGTGATTTCAACTTGTACAGTGTGTATTTCATGGGAATAAACATGGCGGGAGGCGCATCAGCTGGTGCAGACAATCTATATTCAAAAATGTTTGCCGATGCCATTGATATTTCTTATTTGAATCTTCACAAAAATCCCACTTTAACCAAATACATAAAACAAGAGAACAATTTTTCGTGCACTGATCCTCTGTTATCATTGATTGCTCCAAGTAGTACAATAGCGGAAAAATCTGATGCAGCGCTTGCATCCGTAATTGTAAAAACTCCTCAAGGGCATGGAAGTGGTTTTGCCATCACACAGGATGGTTACATCATCACTAATTATCACGTAATATCTGGTAGGATCAACAACAAACTTAACACTTTCAAGATCATCACTTCTACCGGTGAGGAATTAGAAGGGAAAGTAGTCAGATACAACAAATACAGAGATTTGGCACTTATTAAAGTTGACAAAACATTTGAGAAAGCGTTTAAAGTAAGTAATGTAAAATCATTTAAGAATCTGCAAGATGTATTAACCATTGGTGCACCTAAATCTATAGAATTAGGGCAATCGGTTTCTTCCGGAATGATCTCAAATGAGCGCAAGAACAATAACAACAATTTATTACAGTTAGGTATGTCGGTGAATGGCGGAAATAGCGGTGGTCCTTTGTTTGATAACACAGGGGCTTTACACGGGGTGATTGTATCCAAACTTATAGGTCAAAATACTGAGGGGGTCTCATTTGCGATTCCGGGATATATGATTCCGGAATATTTAAATATCAGCTATTAATTCAATAGTGCCAGCCAATAAAAACAAAATTTTAGAGCTTCTTATAGGGGAGTACGGAATGTTAGTTTTTTCCTTTTTCGATTAGCTAATATTTATGCTTGTTTTTTTCTCCCCCAACTTTATTGCTTGATCCAAATTTTAATTTTTTTGTTTTATTAATACAAAGATTAAACAAAAAAAGGCCCCTTCATCAGGGGCCTTAAGGAATCTTTATGTCCCTGCGTCAGTATTGTCTGCATCAGGTTCTATGGGTATATTCTCAGCTGTAAACAGCACCCCAAAAATGATTCGATCAACTTAGTAGTTTAAAATACTATTCCCGGTTTTTTTACGCTCATTTATGCGAAAAATGATGCCCAGAATGTACTTTTTTTGCGTCAGATAGTAAACAATACCCCAATTGTTTTTAATAAAACCAATAAAAACAGTGCTTTTGTCAGATCACCATTTGATAAAAAAAGGAAAAACTGTTATTGTATCTCAATTGAATTTCACCGTATCAGTTTGCTTGGTATAATAATTTATCAATTTTTTGCATGCGAAAACCTGGTTATTATATCATAAATGGGATTACAATGTATAGGCTCCTTGTGGCGCCTGTACTTGTATTTTTGATTTTCAACAACAATATAGATCTGTTTAAATGGATGCTCGCCATAAGTTTTTTTACCGATCTGATTGATGGGGTTCTTGCCAGAAAGTTCAGGATAACAAGTGTTTTTGGATCCAAACTCGATTCTATTGCTGATGACCTGACTATTGTTGCAGCAATAATTGGCGTTTTTGTTTTTAAGGCCCGGTTTATATATGATAACAGGGTGATTTTTATAATTTTATTTATATTATTTCTGTTCCAAACAGTTTTTGCTCTGATCAAATACCACAAAATTTCAAGTTTCCATACCTATTTAGCTAAAGTTGCTGCGATATTGCAGGGAACATTCCTGGTTCTGCTGTTTTTTTTTCCTGAGCCTCTATATTTTTTGTTTTATGCCGCGGCAATTGCCACTGCACTCGACTTAATAGAAGAAATTATTCTTGTAATAATTATCCCTAAATGGGAAGCAAATGTTAAAGGGATATACTGGGTTTATAAAAGAAAAATACTCAGTAAATAATAGACTCTATATAAGTTTAATCATTATTATAATCAGCCGCACTTTCTCGACAAGCTCGAAATGACTGCGCGCATGGTTCATTGCGAGCTTGTCGAGAAAAATTGTGTGTAAGCATTTTAACCCTCAATTTCGTTGTAAACGTTACAATGAATTTTAACTTATATAAAGTTTAATGTCAATAGAAGTTAAAATAGTGGGTAGGATTTCATTCTCTTAAAAAAGATTGAAAGGCATTTAATTCTTGATGATTTTTTGAGTGAGCACTCCTTCTTTCGTTTTCATCATCATCAGATACAATCCGGGCTGCAAACTGTGAACATCTATAGTAGCAACATTCGTATGGAATTGTTTGTTGAAAATTAATGCCCCAATTGAGTTGTATAAATTCAGTTCAAATTGATCCAGTCCATTGGTAGATACTGTAATTATATCATTTGCGGGATTTGGATAAACAATTATATTTTTCGAAATATCAATATTACCGGATATGCCAGTTGTAATGCAGGAATTAACATATATCGAATCGTATAAAGTTTTAGAACAATTATTCCCATCCATTACTGTATACACTATACTATTCCATCCTATTGTTGCTGTACCGGGATTAAAGCTTCCGTTAGTAACCCCCGAGCCACTATAAACGCCATTCACCGGGTTTCCACCCGACAGAACAAAGGCGCCTTCAATACTGCACAACGTATCGTCTCCGCTTAAGTTTAAAGTAGCGGAACTTGATGTATGAACAGTCAAATTTGTTGTCAATATACTATCGCAGCTATTTGCAGCAATTAGTGTGTCCAGGTATGTATTGGTAGTGCCGTATGTATTTGAACCAATAGTTATAGTTTCTCCGGCACACAATGTTATTGTTTGGTTCCCGGAAATTATAGCCGGTTCATTAACAGTAAAACCTGTTGATGTAACAACAACAGAAGCATTGTCGGTAACGGTCACCGTATAAACACCGGCAGCCAGGCCACTTGCAACAGAACTCGTTCCGCCACCTGACGACCAGTTATACGTATACGCGCCTGTTCCGCCTGTTGCGACAACAGAAAGAGCAGCGGTTGCTGCGCCATTACAAGCGATAAAGGATGTTTGAGAAACGGTAACAAGATATCCTA
>JAZKBX010000305.1:0-11034 GCA_040388455.1 Bacteroidota bacterium | reverse complement strand
TGGATAGGAGGTTATGCAATTTACCTGATGCTGAAACTCTGGATCCCGGCATTGGAAACCATTCCACAAATTTTTCCAACATCTTTTGGACTTCAAACCGGACCGGCCATTACTTTCTTTTTGTTTTGGCTCATCAATATGTTTGTGGTGTACCTTGGTGTGGAAAGTATTAAAAAATTATTGGTTTTTAAAGCGTTTTTTCTTCCTATTGCAGCCCTTGCACTTTTGTTTTGGGCTATTTCAGCGGGTAATGGTTTAGGCCCCATTCTTTCACAGCCTTCTAAATTCGAATCAACCGCTGCTTTTTGGAATTATTTTTTTCCTGCTTTAACAGGCATGGTAGGTTTTTGGGCCACACTGTCGCTCAATATTCCCGATTTTACAAGGTATGCAAAAAGTCAGCGTGCTCAGATCATGGGACAAGCCATAGCACTTCCTGCTTCCATGACCTTGTTTTCTTTCATTGGCGTGGTTGTGACTTCTGCCACACTTATTATTTATGGCGAAACTATTTGGGATCCATTGGTGCTTGCAGGACGATTTGAAAGTAAATTGCTGGTAAGCATTGCAATGATCGCTGTTGCGCTTTCAACGCTGGCTACCAATATCGCTGCCAACATTGTAAGCCCGGCCAATGATTTTGCAAATTTATCTCCTTCAAAAATTAATTTTAAAACGGGCGGATACATCACCGGAATAATAGGATTATTAATTTTTCCCTGGAAGCTTATCGCTGATCCTACAGGGTATATTTTTACCTGGCTGATCGCTTATTCAAGTTTGTTGGGTCCAATAGGAGGTATCATGATAGCTGATTATTATTTTATCCGAAAACAAAATCTCATAGTAAAAGACCTCTATCAGTTAAAGGGGCAATATTCTTTTGGAAATGGGTTTAATAAGTTTGCTATCATCGCATTGCTTCTTGGAATTATTCCAAACATCCCCGGTTTTTTAACCACAATTGGTGCTATTGATAAAGGGGCAGTATGGCATTGGGTTTCCCAGTTGTATAATTACGCATGGTTTGTTGGATTTTTTGTTTCGGGGGGCACGTATATGATAATGATGAGAAAAATTGCAATTGACCCTGACAGGGTTTCAAACCCTGTTAGGGTTGAAGGGTAATATAACCGGCTCTAACCAAGAGTAATTGTCTGCAAATGTCTCGATTTTGATAATGCTGCGTTAGGGATTCCTTCGACAAGCTCAGGATAAATTCCGCGTAAATCCTTTTTTTTAGAAAAGATTGAAGTGGAAAGCCCGGCCCTTTCTTTTCAGAAAGGGAACGCCCAAAAGAATTTTAATTTTAAAATAGAATTTGACATTTCGAAAAGTAAACACAATAAAAAAATAACCCTAACAGGGTTTGAAACCCTGACAGAGTGAGTAGGATAGAGTAAAATGAGCGAATCAATAAACCATAAAATAGAAGACCTTTCCAAACAAATTGAGGAGCATAATTACAAGTATTATGTAATTGCGCAGCCAACTATAAGCGATTTTGAATTTGATAAATTGCTTGAAGAACTTATTAAATTAGAGAAAGAACACCCTGAATACCTTAGTCCTGAATCACCTTCGCAGAGGGTTGGCGGGCAGATCACTAAAGAATTTAAAACTGTTAAACATAAATACCCGATGCTCTCATTGGGTAATACTTACTCCGAAGAAGACCTGATAGATTTTGATGATCGTATAAAAAAAGCGTTGAATACCGAGTATGAATATGTTTGCGAATTAAAATATGATGGTGTTGCAATTGGATTGACTTACAAAGATGGTGTTTTGGTGCAAGCTATAACCCGCGGTGATGGCGAAAAAGGAGATGATGTTACCACCAATGTGAAAACCATAAAAAGTATCCCTTTAAAGTTGCGGGGACATGATTATCCAAAAGAATTTGAAATTCGTGGTGAAATTTTCATGTCAAGAAAAGTGTTTAATGAATTGAATAAAGAACGAGAAGAAATTGCGGAGCCATTATTAGCAAATCCTCGAAATGCCGCTGCCGGAACGCTCAAAATGCAGGATTCATCTATCGTTGCAAAACGTAACCTGGATTGCTTTTTATATTCCATTTCGGCTGAAGATCTGCCCTATCAAACTCATTTCGAAAATGTGAAGGCAGCTAAAAAGTGGGGCTTTAAAATTTCTGAATTCATGGAAAAAGCGGCCAGCATTCAGGATGTTTTTAAATATCTTGATAAGTGGGACACAGAGCGCAATAATTTAGAGTTTGATATTGATGGTGTTGTAATAAAAATAAATTCTTTTGAGCAGCAGCGAATACTTGGTTTTACTGCCAAGTCGCCCCGATGGGCAATAGCCTATAAATTCAAAACACAGCGTGTAAGTACAACTTTAGAATCTATCGCTTACCAGGTGGGTCGCACAGGAGCAATTACCCCTGTAGCAAATTTAAAGCCTGTATTGCTTGCAGGTACCACTGTTAAACGTGCATCATTACATAATGCCGATATCATCGAGAAACTGGATGTACGTATCGGAGATACTGTATTTGTTGAAAAAGGCGGAGAAATTATTCCAAAAATTATTGGTGTGGATGAAAGCAAACGGCCTGAACATGCTCTGAAGGTAGAGTATATTACTCATTGCCCTGAATGCGGCACAGAACTCATTAGAAATGTGGATGAAGCAAATCATTATTGTCCGAATGAATTAGGCTGTCCGCCACAGGTAAAAGGCAAGATGGAGCATTTTGTTGGGCGAAGAGCATTGGACATTGATAGCCTTGGTGCAGAAACCATTGCACAATTATATGATGCAGGATTAATAAAAAATTGCGCTGACATATATGAGCTCAAAAAGGAAGGTCTGTTGAAAATAGAGCGGATGGCTGAAAAGAGCGTGAATAATTTGCTTGCAGGGATCGAAGCTTCAAAAAAGATCCCTTTTGAAAGGGTTTTGTATGGTATTGGGATTCGTCATATCGGTGAAACTACCGCTAAAAAGTTGGCTTACTATTTTAAAAATATTGATGCTTTAAAAAACGCTACATTAGAGCAATTACTTGAAGTAGGTGATATCGGTGAACGAACAGCAAAAGCTATTTTAGATTATTTTGCCGATAAACATACTGCTGAGATCATTGAAAAATTAAGATCTCATGGTCTTCAATTTGAACTGTCTGAAGAGCAACTGATCAATTCAAGTGATCAGCTAAAAGGATTGTCATTTGTTGTTTCCGGTGTATTCAGTAAGTTTTCGAGAGATGATCTGAAGAAAGCAATTGAACAAAATGGAGGGAAAAATGTTGGTTCTATTTCAGGGAAAACAAGTTTTGTGATTGCAGGTGAAAACATGGGACCTGAAAAGCATAAAAAAGCAGAAAAATTAGGAGTGCCGATTATTTCGGAAGATGATTTTATAAAAATGATATCTGGAAATAGTTAAGAATTAAGAGTGCAGAGTTCATAGTTGGAGTTGCAACTCTAATACCTTACTCTACATTCAAAACTCAAAACTCTATACTATAAAAATGAACATATTAAAAAAAATAAAACAAATAATTAGTAATGGCTATATAAAACTGGAACTAAAGGACAATCCAAGGGTGCGTATGCCTATCCGGTTTGATTTCAATACAATAAAAACTGTTGGGATCTTGTTTGATGCTACCAACCCTGACGATTTTGAATTGGTAAAACGTTATGTATTGTATTTAAGGGAACATCGTAAAAAGGTGAAAGCATTGGGATTTTTCAGTACAAAACAAATACCTGATATGGCCTTTTCAAAACTGGAATACGACTTTTTTTCAACGAAAGATTTAAATTGGTTTGGAAAACCATCATCCATGGTCATCCAAAATTTTATTGATGAAGAATATGATCTATTGATAGATCTGAACATTAATGATCACTTCCCTTTAAAATATATTTCAGCGCTTTCTAAAGCGAATTTTAAGGTAGGTAAGTTCAATGAAAAAGGCGTTGAAATTTATGATATGATGATCGATTCCGATAATACAAAAACATTGAAATATTTTTTGCGGCAAGTTGATGTATATATAACGATGCTTAATAAGGTAGAACCGAGTTTGAATTAAAGGAAAAAGAACCTTCCAGCCTCCCCAAAGGGAGAGGGCAAGGGTGAATTTTAAAATTAATTATATAAAAATATATAAAAGTCCCGCATTATTGCGGGATTGGAGGGGCTTTTTTATGAACTACATTTTATTTGACGACAATACCCGAAACAATCTTTTACCGCTCACATTCACTCGTCCTGTTGCTGACATTCGCATCGGTATTCTTACTATTCGTGAAAAGTGGGAGAGAACATTAGGTGCAAAAACATCCTCAAAAACACAGGATTATTTAAGCAAAAAATACCCTGCCGAATTTGCTATTGATACAGATAATGTTTGGATCAATGGATCTGTTTGTCCGAATGAAAAATTAATTGAAGAAATCATGTCTTTAAAACCAATGGAGGTTTTATTTGATGCAACTACTGTTATAGCTGCAAATTCGGGAGATATAAAAAGTTTCGAAATTACTTTAACCGAAGAATTTACAAGATATCAATCACACGCAAAAGCCTTACGCATTGAAAATACCTGGGATATTTTTTCGAAGAACGGGGATGCAATAAATGCGGATTTTGCATTGCTTACTGCAGGCCGTACATCGCTAGCATTAAGTTCAACTAACCAGGTGATTGGTATAGAAAATATTTTTGTGGAAGAAGGTGCAAAGGTGGAATGTGCTATTTTAAATGCCAGTACAGGGCCTATTTACATAGGTAAAGATTCTGAAATTATGGAAGGTTCTGTTGTCAGAGGGCCATTTGCATTGTGCGAACATTCAACTTTAAAATTATCCGCAAAAATATACGGACCAACAACTATTGGCCCACATTGTAAAGTAGGAGGGGAGATCAATAATTCAGTGATATTTGGTTATTCAAACAAGGCACACGATGGTTTTCTTGGAAACGCTGTACTTGGCGAATGGTGCAACATTGGAGCGGATACTAATAATTCAAATCTGAAAAATAATTATTCTGAAGTGAAGTTATGGAATTATGAAAAAGATGATTTTGTAAATACAGGTTTAACTTTTTGTGGACTTATTATGGCCGACCATAGTAAATGCGGCATTAATACTATGTTTAATACAGGAACTGTTGTTGGTGTGAATGCAAATATTTTTGGAGCAGGATTTCCACCAAATTTTATTCCTTCATTTTCCTGGGGCGGTGCTTCCGGATTTACTACCTATAAAATAAAAGAAGCTATTGCAGTTGCTACACGAGTATTTGAACGCAGAGGATTGGTGTTTGATGAAACGGAGAAGGACATATTGACTCATGTTTTTGAATTAACAGAGAAAAACAATCCGGGAATTAGTTAATTTGAAAATGTGCTAATTCCATTATCAAATTAGCACATTTTCAAATTATCAAATTAGTTCTATTCTATTTATTCCTATCCAATTCCAATAAAACAGAAAAATACACCATCCTGCCAATTCTTGGCCCACCGTATACCTGGAACATTTTATTGTCCAGCATATTGGATGCTCCCAATTTAAATGTAGTATGGATCTTAGGCACGAATTTGCTTATTTGCGCATCCAACTGATCATAGGTTGGTACTTTGCCGGTAAATTGAGGAGAGCCTTCATACAAAAAGCCTTCAACCCATTTGTAATTAATGCTGAATCCTATATTATTAATTGGAATAGGACTGGTCTTTTTAAATATTCTGGAAAATAAGCTGAAATAAGTATTGATCTCCCGTCCGCTAAAGCCAATATTAAACTTATGTTTGGGTGTATTAAAAGCAGGAATAATAGGATCCTCCGCACTTTTCTTTTTTAATTCGTTCCATGAGTAATTTCCGGTAATAGCAAAGAATTTTTGGAAATAATATGTTAAGCCTACCGAAGCCCCTTGTGTGATCACCACTTCATTTGAGTTGGCCGCAACTCGGTAAAATGCAATACTAGAAATATTATTTTCCAAAGGACTTGGAGCAAAACTAACATCGCCACCTAATTTATAACCTAAGAAATCTTTATAATAGCTATAATAATAACTTCCATCAAAAAACAGATTATTAAAAAGTGTTGTTCTATAGCCTATTTCAAATGATTTTACTTTTTCCGGTCTAACCGGTGGAATATCGAAATAAACCAATGAGCTGCGTTGAGGCAATGACACACTGTAATAATCTCCTATAGATTCCACAGTCACTAAAGAGTCGAACCCGTTAACGTTCCCGATCAAAATAGCTCTTCCTACATTATAGTAAAGGTATTGATCCGCTAAAGTAGGGTTACGGATGGCAGAGGAAAAGGACAAGCGCAGAATATTATTTTTATTAAAATTATACACAACCGATGCAGCAGGAGAAACAACAAAATCGAAATTTTGATTTTTATCAACTCGGGTCGTTAAATTTAATTTTAACTTTTCATCCATTACTTTTTTTTCTAAACCGGCATAAGCACCGAATTCATAATTAGTAATTTTTACACTACCGGTATCACTGAATACGGTACCTGCAGAATTTGGTTTATACAGCCTGGAGTTAGCCCCAATAGTGATGTCCATTGGTTTTGGTGTGAATTTATATTCTCCGTGAATATGATAAAGGGCCGATCTGTCGATCAATCTTGAACCACCCTGTCCATAAGTGGCTTTTGAAGTTATATTATCAAAGGCATCTTGGAATGCCTGTGTTCCTGGAACTAAACGGTTATTGTCAGCATATCCTCTTGCATAGGAATGCCATAGCGTTAAGGAGTCAGAATAGGTATTCATTACTGCATCAGCCTGAGCGTAATCGTAATAATAGTTTGGCGGACCACCCTGAGTTGGAAAACCAGGAAGGGCTTTTACATTGTTATTCATTCCACCCGGCTCCCAATGAGCAGTAGTATTAGGGACCGCACCATTCCAGAAATTCCGATAATCGGTGCTCCAAGTTGCATTGTTTTTTGATAAATCCTGAAGTAAAAGTGCTGTAAATACTGCGTCATACGACTTGCCAGCATCCTCATTAGTAGCATAAGCGCGGATAAAAAATTTATCTTTTTTTATCAATTCAACCCTGTTTTGGAAAAAATAAATATCTTTTAAACTGTACCTGTTATCACCCTGGTAAACTGTTGTACCTGTTCCAAAATTAAAAGCATAAATAAGCTCAACCTCAGGTTTTATCCTGTAATGTAAAGCAGCTCCTACTTTCAGATTTTTAGTGTTGTAGTCCACCAGATCTTTTTCTTCATACCCAGTCCGATACCATCTTTTTAATCCTCGATATTGTATTTGCTGACCATTACTGGTAGCGTTATTTTGTCCGGCAGTTAAGTTCTCATCTCCATAGCGGTTAACAGCATCGTATCCTCCCGGGTTTTTTGTTCCATCAGAAGATTGTTCTGTAGGATCCATATTGTCGGCTTCCCAGTCGTTTGCCCTCATGTAAGATAAATTTACTTTAAAAGCGAACTTATCAAGACCTTCTTTATTTTTAAATACCTCTGCGTAACGAACCGCAGTTTCAATTAAATTTCGTTCTCCAACTTTAAAAGAAACAGCAACTCCAGGTTTGATAAATGGGTTTTTGGTGGTCATGCTTACCACACCATTAAAAGCATTAGGACCATAATATGCAGAAGCAGCTCCTACAATAATTTCTACTTTTTGCACGTCCAGTTCGGATGAACCTAAAAAATTCCCAAGCGAAAAATTTAATCCGGGGGACTGGTTATCCACCCCATCAATGATTTGCAATGATCTAACCGGAGAAGTGCTATTGAACCCTCTTGTGTTGATCACTCTAAAACCAATACTGGCAGCCATAATATCTACGCCTTTCAATTGTCCTAAGCCTTCATAAAAATTGGCAGCAGGAGTTTCTTTAATTGCAAGTACATCCAATGCTTCAATAGTAAGGGGAGATTCTTTTTGTTTTTCGGTGATACGGTCCCCAACTACTTCAACTGTCTTTAATAGAGTTTCATTGGGTTTTATTTTAATTGATATTGGACTTTCTATTGAATTTACAGTGCTTTCAAAAGTAACATATCCCAAATAAGATACAGATAACACAAAAGGTGGGAGAGTGGTGGCTGTAAAATTAAACTTTCCGTCCATATCGGTAAGACCTCCCTGGGTGGTACCTTTTATAACCACAGTTGCTCCAAACAACGCTTCATTTGTTTTACCATCTTTAATTGTTCCGGTTACTGTTTGTGCGTTTGCGGATAGTGATAGAATGAAGACCGATAAAATAAAAAAAGTTTTAAAAAAAGTAAGTTTCTGTTTCATAATAAAGTTTTGAATTTTTATAGTTGATACCGTATTATTTGTAGATAAATGAAATAAAAGGTAGGCTAAGATAGATTATTTTTTTTAATGAGTTTGAAAATCATAAAACAATTTTGGTTGACTTGGTTCGGATGTTTTATTGATGTTGGAAATAAGCAAATAAATCTCAAGTCAATATTATCATTAAAGTAATTTATGAATGGATGGCTCAGTTTTTTATTTAAATAACATTCATTTCGATATTTGTACGTCTTCGATATGTTTTAAAATTATATTTCAGGTTTTATTTTTTTGCAAAAATGTTAGAATTTTTTTTAGAAAAGTTTTAATGATTTGCATTTAAAAAAAATCATCTGTATTTAAATTAAAAATTGATGAATGAGCTATTTAATCGAACTCTTTTATTTGGTCCGATTAAAAATATTCTTATCCGCAAAAAATTATAGTCTACTTGTTTTTTGCTATATTTGTAACTAACGACAATTCAGTGATCCCATCGCTAAAAAACTGTTTTCAGTAATTTTAAATGAGCTCAAAAATGAAATTATATACGCTGCTGATATTAAGTATTATGCTTGTAGCTATCCCGGGGTTCGCACAATTGTTGCCTTGCTCCGATAGTGCTGCCGTTAAAAAAAACAAAGTAAAAACATCATCCAGCTACTTTTTTAATGAAACTTTTAATAATGATCTGGGAGAGATATGGACATACGATAAAAAAGGACGTATGACCTCTTATGAATTAATTGACAGCCAGGATACAACTAAAGATATAGAGATCTATTTTTATGACAACAATCTATTAGTTCAGGAATGGCACGTTGGCACATGGCAAAAATATGACACCATACGTACAAAATATAAATACAATAGCAATAATCAACTTTTGAGTAAAACGGTGAATGGTGGCTGGTGCAGTTATGCATTTGAATGTATTTATGAAAATGACCTTCTGACCAACATTGTATATGAAGATGGGGGGAGTTGCTCCTATGATGATGATACACTTGTTTATGATAGCCAGAAGCGATTGCAAAAAAAATTAAATATTGCTAAAGACTTTTACTTTTCTTATACCTATGATTCGGATGGCCGTATTTTAAGCGAAAAAAAATCGGGAATTTCCGATCCGAATATCGTTTACCATATTGCCAATTATTTTTACCTGGAAGGTCAATTGGTGAAGGAAGAGATAGCTAGTTCTAAAACAGGGAACAAAGAAAGGTTAAAAAGGTACAATTTTAATTATTATTACTATGACAATGGCTTGCTCAAGGAGATCAGAAGAATTGATAACGGAAAAACGAGTTATTACAATAAATTGACCTATACCTTTTATTAATATCCCACCATTAAATTACAGGATCAGGCGTTCAAAAAAGAGGCTGTCTAAAAAGTAAAATGAAGGCTCTGAGAATTGCTTAAATGAAAATTTTCTCCAAGAGGCGTACGAATACAAAAGAGGCTGTCTCGACTTTTGAGACAGCCTCTTTTGTATTTGCATTGCTGGTAAGCTCGGAGAAAGATCTTATTTTGCTATTTGAAACGTTCCTCTGTTTATAGCAACTTTCTTTTGATTCAATACGGTATAAATATATGTTCCCTGGATAAAGGATGTAGTTTGAATACTTACTTTATTGTCTGTCATTGAATAAGAACCTATCAAACGCCCGGTGATATCATTAATTTGAAGGAAAGTACCTTCAAAAGAGCATTTAATATTAATATTATTGTTTGCAGGGTTTGGATAAACGGATACCTGATTAATAATACTTTCAATCTCATTGGTACCAATAGACCCTGTAAATCCTGTAATGCCTGTTGAGCCTGTGGTTCCTGTACTACCGGTTATCCCCGTGGAGCCTGTCGCCCCTGTTGTTCCACTCACCCCTGTAGAACCGGTAGAACCACTAGAACCGGACGATCCGGAAAAACCGGAAAAGCCAGTCAAACCAGTTGAACCGGAAGATCCTGAAAAACCCGAAAAGCCTGAAAAACCGCTAAAACCAGAAAATCCGGTGAAGCCTGTAAGTCCTGTGATTCCAGTAATACCCGTTGAACCACTTGAACCCGAAGTTCCGCTAAAACCTGAAATCCCGCTGGAACCTGAAGTACCGCTTGATCCAGACGTACCACTGAAGCCTGTGAAGCCTGTAAAACCGGTGAATTGTGCAGTAATACTCATTATACCACTAAAAGAAAAAGCCAGGATTAGTAATGATTTCTTCATGATTAAAAAGTTTTTTTATCTGAAATTTCGATTTTTTTATTTTGTTACTTCAAACCTGCCTCTGTTCATTACATTTTTCTTTTGATCCAAAACACTATAGATGTAGATCCCGGAAGCAAATGTGCTGGTTTGAATGTTTGCTTTATTACCAGCCATTGAATAGTTACCTATCAAACGACCTGTAATGTCTGTTATTCTGATAATTGCGGCATCAACCGTACTTGTAATACTGATATTATTTGTTGCAGGGTTTGGATAAACAAATACCTTATTAACAGTACCATTTATTTCATCAGTGCTGTTGTAGCCTGACCATGCGATATCATCAATATAAAAAGTACTTCCTACTTTAGCCCCATCATGAGAATAGATACTGGATGAAATAAATATTTGTTCAGAATCAGGCACAACAGTTGCAAATGCAGGGTCGTAAGTAAGCGTTATACTATTTAATGAATAGCTGGTTGTGCTTACGCCTGTAGCATATTTTCCGCTAGCAA
>JAZKBX010000304.1:11592-19228 GCA_040388455.1 Bacteroidota bacterium | reverse complement strand
TGTGGTGGTCGTAGGTTTTTCCAATAACCCAACCCGGAGGAAAGATGGCATTGATAATATTATAAAGAAACGGTAACGCATTGCATATAGTTTTAAGTCTTTACGTTAAATAAACTCATTAAGTTTCGATTTTTTTTAAAATCATTATGAATAGGCCCTTTTCCACTAATAATAATTAAAAATATCGTGCCAAGGTGAAATCAAAATGTGAATTATGATAATTATTACTAATATTTAATTTGCAACCTTGGAACTAGAAGAGATATTTTGCCAAAAAACAGAAATCATACCGGCTTAAAAAGCTCCATGGATATAATTGAAACTAAAAAAAATTAAATTTGTTTTGTGTGGTGGAATATTTTTATTTTTTGTTGAGAGGTATGATAATAATTAAATGAAATCGTATTCGGTAAAATTGAAAAACAATTCAGTTTCTTAACTAAACCGAATCGCTTTAATAGGAGTGATCTTTGAAATGATAAAGCTTGGAACAATCAACATTATGAGGCAGGACAGAAGTGTGCCTATATTTAATAATAAAATATGAAACAAATTAATATTAATAGGAATAACAGAAACATAATAGGTAGCCTGATCCAATTTAAGCACACCAAAATATTGTTGAAAAAGTGCAATTGCAATACCGATAATATTTCCCCATATAAGTCCTTTCCCAATCAGGTAGGCTGCATTGTACAAAAATATTTTTTGAATATTTTTATTTCTTGCTCCTAATGCTTTCAAAATCCCTATCATATTAGTGCGTTCTAAAATCAATACCAGCAAGGCGGATATCATATTTATACCTGCTACTAAGATCATCAGGGTAATCACCATTATGGCATTTACATCCTGCAGGTCCAACCATGAAAATATTGTTGGATTTATTTCTTTTACTGTTTTCGCGATTAAACCTTGCCCCACAAGTTCATTAACTTTATTACCAACATCATCAATTTTTTTATAATCTTTGATCGCAATTTCAAATCCTCCTATCTGATCTGAGTTCCAATAATTTAATTTTTGTATTTGTTTAATATCAACTAACACAAGACTTTTGTCTATTTCCTCAAATCCTGTTTCATAGATCCCGGAAATATAAAAAGCTTTTACCCTTTGCTCATATTGAAAAGATGAACTATCTACTTTCTTGATCAAAAAATAGATTATCATTTTATCATCCAGTTTCAATTCTAATTTGTCGGCTAAATATTTTGAAATTATAATGTCTCTGGATACGCCTGTGTCACTTACGGTGAAAGATTTTCCACTTTTAAGGTTTTCGTTAATGAATTTCCAATCGTAATCCGGCCCTATACCTTTTAATAAAGCTCCTTCGTTTGCAGTCTTCGTTTTTATGATACCACTTTTTGTGGCATAGATTTGGATGTGATTGACGTCAGGGTCGTTTTTAAATTCATCAATGAAGGGTTGTTTTTTATCAATAGGTTGGGGTTCATTACTTTCATTACTATCATAATTTGTAATTTGTATGTGTGAACCAAAGCCAATAAGTTTATTCCTTATTTCATTTTGAAAGCCGGTAACTATTGCAATTGTTAATATCATCACGGCCAAGCCCAGGGCAATACCCAATACTGAAATACGCACAATTGGCCTTGATAACTGGCTGGTGCCAACCGAACCAAAAATGATTCGTTTGGCTATAAAGCGTTCAATGTTCAAAATTTATTAGCTTTGATGTTCTATTATAATTTATTTACAAAATTACTATTTTACAATTAAGATGAGGATTTATAAAATTTACACATTATTTTTAGTTGCTATTCTTTCATTAAATGCAGTTGCACAAGGGATTACACAAATTAATAATACTATCAAAACTATTAATGATATCCAGGTAGGTGCTGACCGTACCCAGGAATACTTTCCTTTATTAAAGAACAAATCAGTTGCAATAGTTGCCAATCAATCTTCCAATATTAAAAACACTCACTTAGTAGATAGCCTTGTAGCATTGGGTGTAAATGTGAAAAAAGTGTTTTGTCCTGAACATGGGTTCCGTGGCTTAGTTGATGCCGGAAAAAAAGTAAAAACATATAAAGATGTAAAAACAGGTTTACCTATTATTTCGCTTTATGGAAAAAACAAAAAACCTGCGGCTCTTGATTTGAAGGATGTTGACGTGGTTGTTTTTGATATACAGGATGTTGGAGTTCGATTTTATACCTATTTATCTACATTGCATTATGTAATGGAATCCTGTGCGGAAAATAATAAAACGTTGATTGTGCTTGACAGGCCTAATCCAAATGGGTATTATATTGACGGGCCGGTGATGGATGATGCTTACAAATCGTTTTTGGGTTTACATCCTGTGCCAATTGTATATGGTTTGACCATTGGGGAATACGCGGAAATGATCAATGGCGAAGCTTGGTTAACGGGAGGTTTGAAATGTAATTTAAAAGTGATCTTGTTGAACAATTATACGCATTCCGATTTTTATGAGCTGCCTGTTCGGCCATCTCCTAATTTACCGAATATGGCATCGGTATATCTATATCCGAGTTTAGGATTGTTTGAGGGCACAATTGTTTCGGTGGGGCGAGGCACTGATCTCCCTTTTCAAATTATTGGTCATCCAACTTTACAAAAAACAAATTATACATTTATTCCAAAACCTAAAGGTGGTGCTATGGAACCTAAGTACAATGGGCAAGTTTGTAATGGTTACAATCTATTTAATTTTGGAACAGAATACATGAAAAACACTAAGAAGATCTATTTATATTGGTTAATTAATACGTATAAAAATACACCTGACAACACCAACTTCTTTGATGAAAATTTTAATTACCATGCAGGTAATGCTACACTCCAAAAGCAAATTAAAGAAAACGTAGAAGAAGAAGCGATCCGTAAAAGCTGGCAACCGGGATTAGAAAAATTTAAAACTATTCGTAAAAAATATTTATTGTATAAAGATTTTGAGTAGTGATTTTTTTTACTTTTTCAACTTTAATTTGTCCATTTTAGTTTGACAATTGAAGAAGGAAAATTCTCCGAAAGTCTTTTTTGTTATCTTTGTCGACATGTCTTTCTCAAAACAAAAAGTAATACTTGTAGGTCCTGCATTCCCATTACGTGGAGGCATTGCCAATTCCAACGAAGAATTATGTCGTGCAATGAATGCTGCAGGTATAGATGCAAAAATATTTTCCTTTTCACTGCAATACCCCAATTTTTTGTTTCCCGGTAAAACTCAATATGATAATGGCATTGGGCCCAAAGATATTATCATAGAAACAAAAATAAATTCCGTAAATCCTTTCAATTGGCTAAAAGTTGCAAAACAAATAAAACATGAAAAACCTGATTATGTAATTTTCCGTTTTTGGTTGCCATTTATGGGACCTTGTATGGGAACCATTGCCAAATTGGTTAAATGGGGAACCAATATAAAAACCATTGCTATTACCGACAATGTGATCCCACACGAAAAAAGGCCCGGAGATAAGATGTTTACCAATTATTTTGTAAATCAATGCGATGGTTTTATTGCAATGTCGGAATCTGTATTGACTGACTTGAATACATTTACGAATAATGATAAAAAATCTTTTTTGCCTCTTCCAATGAATGGCCTTTTTGGCGAAAAGGTTAATAAATTGGAAGCATTAGCGCATTTAAATTTAAATAAAAATGATAAGCATATTTTGTTTTTTGGATTTATCCGAAAGTATAAAGGTTTGGATCTGTTACTTGAAGCAATGGCGGATGAACGCGTTAAACAAATAGGAGTAAAACTTATTGTTGCCGGAGAGTATTATGAAGATTCTGCCCCATATTTGGATATTATTGAAAAAAACAAGCTGGAAAACAGTGTTATTTTAAAAACAGAATATATTCCTTCTGATGAGGTACGTTTTTATTTTTGTGCTTCTGATATGGTCGCACTAACATACCGCACTGCCACGCAAAGTGCCGTTACTCAAATTGCTTATCATTTCGAAAAACCTATGTTGGTAACAAGAGTAGGAGGATTGCCTGAAACTGTTCCGCATAATAAGGTTGGGTATGTTACCGAAATCGATCCTAAATCAATAGCCGATGCTATCGTGGATTTTTATATTAACAATAAGGAACAAATTTTTATTCAAAATACTATTATTGAAAAACAGCGTTTTCTCTGGAGTACTTTTGTTGCTGGAGTGCAGGAACTTTTTAAGAAAATAGATAAATAAAATTATGATTATTTCTGATAGGTTTTTAGTCACCGGATTTTCTGGTTTCGTAAGTAAACATTTTTTAGATTTCCTTGAAAGTGAAAAAAATGTTGTACACATTGTTGGAATAGATCTTTATCCTCCCTCCTTTGACATTAAAAATTTCAATTATGTAAAGTGCGATTTTTTGAAGGTGGATCTGCTTAATAAAACGGAACTTGAAAAAGTTATTGCCGAGTTTAAACCTAATTATGTATTGCATTTGGCATCATTCAGCAGTGTGGCACTTAGCTGGAAAAAACCTGTTGAAAGTTTCACAAATAACACCAATATTTTTCTTAATTTAATTGAGTCTATACATTCGTTAAATTTAAAATGCAGAATACTTTCTGTTGGTTCATCTGAAGAATATGGAAATGTAAATGAGAGTGAACTGCCTTTGAAAGAAACCCATGCATTAAAACCGAATAGCCCCTATGCTGTTGCAAGAGTTTCACAGGAAATGTTATCAAAAGTATATGCTGACAGCTTTGGATTGGATATTGTAATGACTCGCTCATTTAATCATATAGGTGCTTATCAGAAAGATATTTTTGTTGTATCCTCATTTGCAAAACAGCTAATTAATTTAAAAAATAACGCTTCTGAAATAAAAGAAATATCAACCGGGGATACATCTGTTATTCGTGATTTTGTTGATGTAAGAGATGTTGTAAAAGCATATTATCTATTGTTTAAAAAGGGCAAAGCTGGCGAAGTTTACAATATTTGTAGCGGCAAAGGAATTTCATTGAATGAGGTTATTCAAATTATGGCTTCTATTTTAGATATGTCTGTAATTCAGACTGTTGATAATCAATTAGTTCGTCCAAATGATATTAGAAAAATTATTGGATCGAATGAAAAAATAAAGTTAGACACAGGTTGGAACAATGCCATTTCTATTGAACAAAGTTTAAATGATATACTGGAATACTACAAATAACATTTAACAAGAATTAACTCTATATCGCTCTCATTCCCTCATTCCTAATTCGTCAATCTAAAATTGGTCTGATTTTTGAATTTATTAGCAACAAATTTCCTTACTTTTGTGTAACATATTGGTTTTTAGGATAACACTCATAAGACGATTGCTTATTTGTGTTTTAGTTTATTTATCGAGACTTAAAGTATTTTAAAATGAAACGTAGTTCGCTTTTTATAGCATTAAACATATTTTTTTCATCTTTTTTAGTAGCCCAGGCTGCGCCCAATTTAATTGATGCCGCTGGCAGAAAGCAGGGCCATTGGATTAAATACAGTGCCAATAAAAAGAAATTATATGATGGTAATTTTGTAAACGATGTTCCTGAGGGGAAGTTTATTTATTACTCCGAAGCAGGTATTCCATGGGCTATAACAATTTTTTCTCAAAAAGGTACTGTTGGGTATAATCAGCATTTTAGTGCTGCTGGAAAATTAGTAGGTGAAGGAAAATATATTAATCAGAAGAAAGATAGTTTATGGAAATTTTATAATGATGAAGGAAAATTAGTGTCAGTTGAAAATTATTTAAACGACCTGAAACAAGGAAGTTGTAAAATTTATTACTCCAATGGTCAACTTTCAGAAGATAAAGTATATGTAAAAGATCTTCTTGATGGTCCTTGTACAAAATATTTTGCGGATGGAAAAATAAAATACAAAGGACAATACATAAAAGATAAAGTAGAAGGTAAAACCCTTTTTTATTATCCTTCGGGAACAATGAGTGTTGAAGGTTTTTATAAAAATGATCTGAAAGACGGAACTTGGAATTTTTATAATATGGATGGAACACTTAAGAAAAAAGTGCTTTACTCAAACGGCAAAACTAAAGACAAAACCGAAGCGGGTATTATGACAAAAGAAGAAGAGGAAAAGGCTAAAAAACAGTATGAACAAAAGGAAATAAAAGAACCAAATCAGGAGTAAATTCAATCCGAATAAGCAATTTGGCAAATATTTATTCAAGTAAAAAATAATAAATTCAGATTCATATCCACAGTATTACAGCTGTTATCTGTAAAAAAAATGAGCAAAAAAGGAAAAGTATTATTAGCAATGAGTGGCGGAATAGATAGTTCTATTGCCGCATTATTGCTTCATGAGCAAGGATATGAGGTTGTAGGTATCACCATGAAAACCTGGGATTATGCATCATCAGGTGGTTCAAGTAAAGAAACAGGTTGTTGCAGTTTGGATTCAATTAATGATGCCCGTTTATTGGCTGTAAACTTAGGTTTTCCACATTTTATACTTGATATCAGAAATGAATTTGGTGACTATGTTATCGATAATTTTGTAGAAGAGTATTTGGCGGGTCGTACGCCAAACCCTTGCGTTTTGTGTAATACGCATATTAAATGGGCAGCCCTTTTGAAACGTGCCGACATGCTGGATTGCGAATTTATTGCCACCGGACACTATGCACGTATCCGTGAAGAAAATGATCGTTATGTTATTTCAAAAGGTTTGGATCAAACGAAAGACCAGTCCTATGTTTTGTGGGGCTTAACACAAGAAAGTTTGAAACGGACCATTTTCCCATTGCAAAATTATCGTAAATCAGAAATCAAACAAATGGCCATTGATAATGGTTATGTTGATCTGGCAACTAAAAGCGAGAGTTATGAAATTTGTTTTGTTCCCGATAATGATTACCGTGGATTTTTAAAACGAAAAGTACCAGGTTTGGATGAACGTGTTGATGGTGGAAATTTTGTGGATAGAACTGGTCGTGTATTGGGTAAACATAAAGGCTTTCCTTTTTATACGATCGGACAACGTAAAGGCTTGGAAATAGCTGTTGGTGAACCATTGCATGTGTTGGAAATTGTACCGGAAACAAATACTGTTGTACTTGGTACAAAAGAGGATCTTGAACAACAGCAAATGGTGGTAGGTAAAATCAATTTAATTAAATATGCCCATTTACCGGATAGCTATGAAACGCTTACAAAAATACGTTACAAAGATCCGGGGGTAATGGCTTCTGTTACTCACATGGATGATAAACTGAATGTATTGTTTCACAGCCCTGTATCGGCTGTTGCTCCCGGGCAATCTGCGGTATTCTATGATGGTGACGATTTAGTTGGTGGTGGTATCATTGAACGCCAGCGAATTATATTTTAATACTCTGCCCTGACAGGGTTTCGAACCCTGTTAGGGTTGAAGATTAAACACAAATGGATAGCTTTGAATTGAATATTTACTTAAAATACCCCTAACAGGGTTTGAAACCCTGTCAGGGTTCTGGATGTAATCTATGAAGAAAAATGAAAAATAACATAATAAATATATTTCTTCTTTTATTTCTATCCTTGTTTTTTCATTGTGCAATTGCCCAAACAACACCATCTAAATACTGGGTTCAGTTTAAAGATAAAAATGGCAGTCCATTTTCTTTAAATGAGCCATCA
>JAZKBX010000304.1:0-11492 GCA_040388455.1 Bacteroidota bacterium | reverse complement strand
TTCTGAAAGTCTATCTGAAGAAATAACCTGGCTGGTAGGAGCGGAGTTTGCCGATAGTGTTGGAGCAGATATTATTAATTCTTCTTTGGGTTATAACTATTTTGATAACTCCGCTGACAATCACACCTATTCCGATTTGGATGGGAATACAACTATTATTACCAAGGCTGCTGATCTGGCTGCCAGTAAAGGTATTATGGTAGTTTCAAGTGCCGGAAATTTTGGTGGTCCTCCCTGGTATAAAATTTCAGCTCCGGCTGATGCAGATAGTATTTTAACTGTAGGTGCTGTGGATTCCGTTGGATCCATTGCATCTTTGAGTTCCCGCGGACCTACTTTTGATGGCCGTATAAAACCGAATACTGTTGCCAGAGGTTTGAACGCTGTGATAGCTGCAAATGGTGGAGATATTACCACTTCAAGTGGAACTTCTTTTTCTTCACCAATCACTGCTGGTGCTGTAGCATGTTTGTGGCAAGCTAATCCTTCGGTCACTAATATGCAATTACTTTCTGCAATTCAGGAAAGTTCAAGTCAGTTTTCTAACCCCGATTCATTAAAAGGTTATGGAATTCCAAATTTTTGTGTTGCTAATACTATTCTAACGGGGATTGATAATCACGAGTTGAGTAGTGATAAACTAAAAGTTCATCCCAATCCCTTCAATAATAATTTCGAAATCACGTTTTATTCTAATAAAAAACAAAAGATTGATATTGAACTGTATGATATTTCGGGACGCGAAATTTTCAGAAAACACGAAAATGTGAGCGCTGATAGTTACAATATATTTAATGTTAATGAGGCTAATACATTGTCGAAGGGCTTGTATCTGTTGCAATTGAGCACTCTTGATAAAAAATACTTTAAAAAAATAATTAAAAAATAATTAATTTCATTTACAAAACACAATTAATATCAAATTAATTCATCATGATAAAAAAGATCATCTCCACATTTTTAGTATTTAATTTTGTATTCGCAATTTCTTTAAAAGCTGATGAAGGAATGTGGCTTCCCTTGCTACTAAAGCAATTAAACGAATCTGATATGCAAAAGAACGGATTAAAATTATCTGCTGAAGACATATACAGCATTAATAAATCAAGTTTGAAAGATGCAATTGTTCATTTTGGTGGTGGTTGCACCGCAGAAATTATTTCTGATAAAGGTTTGATGTTAACTAATCATCATTGTGGTTACGGACAAATACAGGCACACAGCACCGTACAAAATGATTTACTGACTAACGGTTTTTGGGCAATGGATCAATCTCAGGAATTGAAGAATCCGGGGCTTACAGCAACTTTTATTATACGTATGGAAGATGTTACTGCCAGAGTATTTGCTAATGTTTCAGATACATTGAGTGATGTTGCGCGTGAGAAAAAAATAAACGAAGCTATTGTTGAAATACAGAACGAAGCTGTTAAAGGCACTCATTATGGAGCATATATTCGTCCCTTTTATTATGGGAATGAATATTATATGTTTATTACTGAAACATTCAGGGACGTACGTTTGGTTGGGGCTCCACCATCCTCTATCGGTAAATTTGGCGGTGATACTGATAACTGGATGTGGCCAAGACATACCGGGGATTTCTCTATTTTTCGCATCTATGCAAATAAAGATAATAAACCGGCAGATTATTCTGCTGATAATGTTCCATACAAACCAAAGAATCATTTAACTATTTCTATGAAAGATGTTGAAAAAGGCGATTTTACAATGGTTTATGGCTTTCCTGGCCGTACAAATGAATATTTGTCATCATACGCTGTAAATATGATCATGAACGAATCGGATCCAGCCAAAGTTAAGATCCGTGAAGCCCGCCTCTCAATAATGGATGCCGATATGCGATCGAGCGATGCTGTTCGGATTCAGTATGCTTCTAAGTATGCGAGTTTGGCGAATTATTATAAAAAATGGATCGGTGAGATAAATGGATTGAAAAAACTGGATGCCTTGAATAAGAAAAAATTAGTTGAGCAGGATTTTCTTCTGAAAGTAAATACAGATGATAAGGCCAATGGGAAATATGGAAAGCTATTTGGCGATTTTGAAAAATCATACTCACAATTTAGTTCGTTAAACAAACAGCGTGATTATTTTGTTGAATCTATTTTAGGAATAGAAGCCATTAGTTATGCGTTCACCCTTAAAAATATTGTAGATTCCTTAAGTTTCGGCAAGAAGGAAGCAGATATCCAAAAAGATATTGAAAAATTAAAATCAGGCACAAAGAAATTTTTTAAGGATTATAATGCCGATACCGATAAAAAAATATGTGCCGCATTATTAAAAATGTATGCTACTGATATCAGTAAAGCTCAGCAGGCAGATATTTTTAACGAAATAGAGAAAAAATATAAGGGTGATTTTGAAAAATATGCGGCTGATATTTATGGGAAATCAATGCTTGTTTCTGAAATCAGCATGGACAAAGCCATTTCAAGTATTGGAAAAGATTATAAAAAAATTCAGAAAGATCCTATCTATAAATTAATGTTGAGCTGTTATAACAAATTTTCGAACGATGTGCGTCCTCAATATAATAGATTGGAGGCCGAAATTGCTAAGCTGGACCGCGCCTATATGAAAGGGATGCGTGAGTTAATTCCAAACAAAAAATATTATCCGGATGCAAACAGTACGTTGCGTGTGGCTTACGGAAGGGTGGGAGGATATTTTCCACGCGATGCCGTTTTTTATAATTATTATACAACCTTAGATGGCTTAATGGCCAAGGAAAATCCATTGGTAGAAGAGTTTGTTGTATCACCGAAACTTAAAGAGTTATATCAAAAAAAGGATTATGGTCAATATGCCGACAAAAATAAAGAACTGCGAATTGCATTTTGTGCTAGCAATCATACTACTGGCGGTAACTCAGGAAGTCCGGTTTTGAATGGCGAAGGGCAATTAATCGGGACAAATTTTGACCGTAATTGGGAAGGAACTATGAGTGATATTATGTACAACCCTGATCAGGTGCGGAACATTGTTTTGGATATCCATTATACGTTGTTTGTGATTGATAAATATGCCGGAGCAGGGTATTTATTAAATGAAATGACAATTGTAAAATAAGTTACGAATTGGGTATTGATATGCTGTGTATTATGGAACACAGATCTATTAAGATTTTATTATGAAAATGATTTAAGAATATGCTTGCAGAAATAATAACGATCGGGGATGAAATATTAATTGGTCAGATCGTGGATACTAATTCCGCTTTCATTGCCACTTTACTTAATATGAATGGTATTAGTGTAAAACAAATATCATCTGTTTCTGACGATCGTAATCATATTTTAAAAGCATTGGATGAAGCAAAGGAGCGCGCAGATATTATTTTAATTACCGGTGGTTTGGGGCCAACCAAAGATGATATCACCAAAAAAACGTTATGCGACTATTTTAAAACCACCATGCGCTTTGATGAAAATGTGTATCAGGATGTGGTGAATATATTTAATGCTTATGGAAAAGAAGTAACGCCAACCAATCGCTTGCAGGCGGAAGTTCCGGCAATATGCACTGTTATAAGGAACCAAAATGGTACCGCTCCCGGAATGTGGTTTGATACTGATGGAAAAGTTTTTATTTCGATGCCCGGTGTGCCTTATGAAATGAAGGCCATGATGCAAAATCAGGTTATTCCTAAGTTAAAAGAATATTTTAAATTACCTGCTATTGTTCACAAAACAATTTTGACACAAGGTATTGGAGAATCCTATTTAGCTGATCTGATTTCGGATTGGGAAGATAGTTTAGTTCAGGATAATATTAAGTTGGCCTATTTACCTTCGCCCGGAATGGTTCGTTTGCGGCTCAGTACAAAAGGTGATGACGTAAATATACTGAATAACGCAGTAGATAAAAAAATTGAGGAATTAAAAATAATTATTTCTGAATATATTTATGGTTATGAAAATTTTGGTGAAGAAACCGAAACGTTGGAGCAAATTGTAGGTAAATTATTAAATCAAATAAAGAAAACAGTTTCGACTGCCGAAAGTTGTACTGGAGGATATATATCGCATTTAATTACTAAAGTCCCCGGCAGTTCAGATTATTATATTGGTTCTGTAATCTCCTATTCATACGAAATAAAAGAGAGCGAATTAGGTGTTTCAAAAGAATTACTTGAAAAACAAGGAGCAGTGAGTCAGCCGGTAGTGGAACAAATGGCCAAAGCTATCCGTGAAAAATATAGAACAGATTATTCTATTGCTGCATCAGGTATTGCTGGTCCTGGTGGGGGAACGGATGAAAAACCTGTTGGAACTGTTTGGATTGCAATTGCAACTCCAGAAACTGTTATTTCAGAAAAGTTTTTGTTTGGAACCAACCGTGAACGTAACATTCAAAAAACAGCAAATGCCGCTTTGAATATGTTAAGAAAAGAATTGCAAGCCAATATATCCGGAACGTTTATTTGTGAGTGATTTGTATGTTTGCCAATTTTTTATCTTCCATTTCTTTTAAAAATAAATATTCTATTGGCATGAAAAATATAAAGTGTTTTTTTGTTATTTCCTTCCTGTTTTTTTTCTCTCTTCCATTTTGTTTTTCTCAGGAAAATATTACAGGTAAGCTTGTGGTAGATGGTCAGGTTTATGGCTATAACCATGACCCATCAAATAAATTTCTTCAACGTGGTAAGCAAATTATTCTTGAAGGCACTTTGGAAGGCGTTTCAATTAATATTTCAGAAAGCGGAAAATCAATTTATAAGACCAGGACCAATAGAAAAGGTGAATTCCTGCTGAAAATTAATCTTGGCAAAATTTATAAAGTTGAACTTTCAAAACCCGGATATACAAAAAGTATATTATTAATTGATGTAAAATCAGTTCCTGCCAGTACAGCTGCTAATGGGATCCGGTTTAGTGGAGCTGAATTGATCTTAAATAGTTTCCATCCTAAAGATACTTCTCAAATAGATCTTCCCTTTGGGAAGTTGTATTATCATCCAAGATCAAATTTTATGGATTTTGAAGCAAATCAGCCTATCAGGAAGAAAGGGCTGTTGACAAGAGATGAGGAGCCAAGCACTCACGTTTCACTTATGAAACGTGCAGTTTTGAAAAATAAAAATTTCATACAAACTGAAAAAAAATATATACAGGAAAATGTAAAAGAAAAAAAACAGTTGCCTGATACAATTTTTAAAACTCATATAAAATCTGAATTCGCGTTAAAACCCATTGTTGGAATTGAAAACTTAAGTTCAGATAATATAATACAACGTGAATCTGAAATTCAAAAAGCGATGGAACAGCTTGATCAGGATAAAAGGAACGCTAGTTCTTTCCAGGATAGTCTGATAATGAATGAAAGAGAAGCCTTGTTGAATTCCGCTGTACTTGAATTGTCTCTGGCGAAGAAGTTGATCGCATTACAAAAAAAAGATATTTCCACACAAAAAAAGTTATTGTTTTTTGCAATTTGTTGCATGTTTCTCCTGATTGGATTTGTGTTTCTAATATACAAGCACTATAGAGAAAAAAGAAAAACTAATATTCTTTTAAATGAGAGGAGTAAAAAAATTACCGATAGTATTAATTATGCAAGTCGTATCCAAAAGTCAATTCTCCTTCCGGAAAATGAAATCAAAAAAATTCTGCCTCAATCATTTATTTATTATCAACCAAGAGATATCGTAAGTGGAGATTTTTATTGGTTTGCAGAAGTAGAGGAGGAGCTTTCATTTAATGAGCTGGTCAAAAAAAACGATGAATTAATTTCGACTGTGAACTCCAAGCTAATTATTGTAGCAGCTGTTGATTGTACCGGGCATGGTGTTCCAGGCGCTTTTATGTCGTTGGTCGGCAATAGTTTATTAAATGAAATAATAAATGAAAAACACATCATTCAACCTGATTCCATTTTAAAATCAATGCACAGTGGTGTTTTAAAGGCATTGCATCAAAAAGAAGAGGTTTCTCTTATCCAGGACGGAATGGAAATGTCAATATGTGTAATAAATCTTGATAAAAAACACATTGAATTTTCCGGAGCGATGAATCCCATATATATTGTGAAAGATAATATCGTTCATATTATTAAACCTGACATACAGGCTATAGGTGGAAGGAGTTTTGGAACTCGAAAAAACACTGAAGTTGAATTTACAAAACAGATTATTCCAATTGAAAAAGATATGTCAGTTTATATGTTTACTGATGGATTTGCTGATCAATTTGGCGGGCCTGAACATAAAAAATTTAATACTACCCAGTTTAAGAACTTACTATTAAATATTCATTCAATGGATATGGAGATTCAAAAATTAGCAATTGAAGAAACGATAAAAAACTGGAGAGGGGATTATAAGCAAACAGATGATATGCTGGTAATTGGAATGAAATTTTAAGATGTCTGATTTTGGATTTCAGACAAAATGTTTATTATAAGCCATCTAACATCCAACATCTAACATCTAATATCTTTGCAAGGTTTTTAACAAACTGTCAACTCAAAAGGAATTGTCAACATATTTTTGAATTCATGTCCTTTTATTTCCATTAAATCATCGTTTTTATCATAACACCAAACAATTTTTACCTTATTGCCAGTTGTTATGATTTCTTCAAGCAGGGTAAATAGAACCATAATTTGTTTTACAGAACCAGAATTAAAATACTCAATGTTTATTTTGAATTCAGTGTAAGCATTAGGCTTCTTAATATAAGACGACATCCAGGCGATAATTGGTTCATAGAACTCAGCAGGATTCTCTGGTAAGGATTTTCCACTTATTGTAAATTGGTCTTTTGAAATATCAAATACAACCTGTGGTGTATCTTCTGTTTGTTTTAATTTTAAAGGTTTTTCCATAATTATTAGATGGTAATACTCAATGAAAAAAATGATAAAGTATCAGAATGTCTCATAAAATTATATTTTAATTTCTCGCTGCTATATTTGCCCATCTCAATCAATCCAATTCCAACGTTTCCTGACTTATCATTTTCTTCATTCAGTATCTTTTTTTTATAAATTTCGGCTAAGCCCTTTTCATCTAAATCAACAAGGTTTTCTAATTTCCCTTTCAAAGGTTCCACGTCTGCGATGTCAATAAAGTTGCCAGTATTAATAGTATATCGGTTGTTTTTTAAAGAAATCATAAATAAACCTTCGCGTTTCCCATTCTCCTCTTTTGCATGTTTGCTTATGTTTTGTAGAACTTCAATAAGTATGTATAATGTCTTTTTTTTGAAAAGAGGTAATTTTTTATTTGAATCAATATTACTTTTAATAAGGTCAATAAGCGGCAGAATGGTTTGTTGGGAAAAATCGCCTTTTCGAAGTAACAAAATATTTTCTTGTACCATGCCATTATAAAGATCTTTAGAACTTTTTAAAATATCAGCATTAGTATTATCATTTTCATCTTTATTTAAAGCACCTAAGCGAACCTGGATAAAAAAATTGGAAAAAAAATAATTAATAAATTCAAAATCAAATTCGAGTTTTGAATCTGATTTTCTTGCCATTTCAATAAGTCCGAGACCGCCACCTCCTTTTTCGGAAAAGCCCGTATTAGCCAAAATATCCAGGTAATCAGCCTTCAATTCTTCCCGGGTATATTTATTTATAGATTTGAGTTTTGAGGTTAAGTTGGTGCTTTTTGAATTTTCAATCAAATTAGTTGTACTGATATAAAATGCTTTTCCAATGTTTCTAACTAAAAACATTTTAGGTTTGTTGTTTGTAACATTAATTACTTCAGGTTTATCGGCATGTCTGATAATGTTTTGAAAGCATTCAACCATTAAAAATGATAATTTCCTTTTTAAAATTTCTGGTTCATCAATACTGGCAATATTTGCACGTATTAAAGTTTCAGTTATTTCATCAACAAATTCACCCATATAAATAAGACTGAAATGATCATTTTCCAATTTATTAAAAAACCAATACGATAATTCAGGACTCATTTTTAGATGGATGAAAATTAATTTTACTAAGTTACTGAAAATAAAAGAAAAACCATAAAATTATAGCGAAAGCAAAAATATAATTTCAAAAAAGGAATTATGCTCCTTTAATTTTCTCTTAACGTTAAAGCATCAATAAAATTGTATTGAACCAGGTTTGTCTGCGAATAAATAGCTTAGATAGAGGATATTTCTAAACAAATAAATCATAACTTTTTATTTGTCAATGAAAAGTTTACTTGTTACCTGTTTATTTTCATTGGTAAGAACTATAAAATATAGCCCATTTGATAACTCCTGGTTTTCAATTGCAAAGCTATTCCCATTCATTTTTGAGATCTTTTTTACAGGTTGACCTAAAGAATTAAATATTGACAATTCCGCATTGTTTAAATAAATTGATGTTTCAATTTTCAGTATATTTTGTGCAGGATTCGGATAAATTGAAAATCCAGTATCATTCGATTCTTCTATACCAAGAGGACATGAAGTATAAGTTAAAATTTTCACACCGGTCCAATTGGAAGAGAATGGAACTATAGAGCAGATATAGGATAAATAGATTTCATTTTGATAAAGTCCCAGCCCCCATGTGCCGAGGTTATTGGATACTCCTCCATAAAAATTACATGAATCAGGTAGCGCAGGATTTGAAACATCAACCACCATCATATCGCTTTTTCCTGTGGATAGAAAAATCTGCTTACAATCTTTATTATATTGAATTTCATTGGCATGAACAGGAGTGTTGAACCAATTGTTGTTCGGACAGTTATAAGGGTTCCACCATCCGGTAAGTATAATATTGCTGGTATCTGCAATGTTTAAAATTTCCATTCCACAATAATCCACGGCAATGTATACCAGGTTACCATCCAGAATAATATTGTTATATGCTTTTGGATGATCCATTGGAGTGTACACAGCAGGATTACACCAGCGCCCTGTTTCCATTGGCGAAAGTTTGTTTGTGCAATTGATGATCCTGAATCCACCGCCATCATAGCATAGATATACAATGCTGTTCTTAACTTCCATTCCTCGTGCATTGTAATAGTCAGGATTTGGATTTGCAATAGGAGGATAATTTATATTGGGTGTAAACTGCGAAGCAAACTGTATATTGCTTTTGTTGGTTATATCCAGGATCATCAAACCGTTTTTCATTGCTCCTAAATAAGCATAGTCGCCTTCCACTTTTACAATACCTCCACCACTGGTAGATGATGGAACCAAATAATAATCAGTAACAACAGGCATAAGCGGATTTGTTATATCTACAATCGCCATTCCGCCTTGCTGTGGATTGGTGAATGTATTTCCAAGAGCGAGATAAAGATAGTTTCCACTTTGTGAAATATTCATTACATCAAGCGTTGCAAACAGATTTGTGGGAACAGTTGCAACTAATGTTGGTGAAGTAATAACAGAAATATCATAAATTTTTAACCCTGCCTCTTTGTTTGCAACATATAGATAGGGCCGGTTCAGGTCATCGTGCATCATGGTCATTATCATAAAATTACAAGTGGAAGGAATATCTGATTTCCACTGGATATTCATATTGTTGCAATTTTGCCCGGAAATAGAATAACTCAATGAAACAATAATTAAAATACAGGTTAAGATTTTAAAAAGATTTTTCATGGCTGATAAGTTTTATTTTAGTAAAATCATTGAAAGGAGTTTCTGCGGATAAAACGCAATATGATTATTGTGTTAATGTTTTGCTTTTTCAAATATAAGTTTTTTTAACAAATTAATTTACATTAAGCAGCCCATTTTCTTCGATAAACCTTTATAATTGATTACTTTTGTAAGATTTGTAATTTATAAGACGATGACACTTGGTCGCTTGGAAATAGAGGAAAAAAAAGTAGGAAAAGAACTATATGACTATCAGCAGGATGCTATAGATAGGATATTTGAGCGTCTTAAGAATTTTCCTGAAGGGCATAACCTTTTGTACCAGCTTCCTACCGGTGGAGGAAAGACAGTCATCTTTTCAGAGATCGCAAAGCGATATATTCAGGAGTTAGGCAAAAAAGTGCTGATACTCACACATCGTATCGAATTATGTAGTCAAACGTCTGACATGCTTAGCGAATTCGGTGTGAAAAATAAGATCATCAACAGTAAAGTTAAGACCTTGCCTGACCAGGATGACTATATGTGTTTTGTTGCAATGGTTGAAACATTAAACAACCGGCTTCAGGATGAAAAACTGGAAATGGAACATGTAGGTTTGGTCATTATTGATGAAGCGCATTACAACTCTTTCCGTAAATTATTTCAATTTTTTGAAAAGGCTGATATTCTCGGTGTTACAGCAACACCATTAAGTTCCAATATTAAACTTCCGATGCATGAGAATTACAGTGAACTGATTGTTGGTCACTCCATTTCTTCTCTGATCGAAAAAGGTTTTCTTTCCAAAGCAAATACCTATAGCTTCGATGTAAATCTCGGTTCCTTAAAAATTGGAATTGATGGAGATTATACTGTTAGCTCATCTGATCTGCTTTATGGTAATTATCTTATGCAGGAGAAGTTGTTGCTTGCATATCAGGAAAAATCTTTAGGAAAAAAAACGCTGATATTTAATAATGGTATCAATACTTCCAGAGCGGTATATTCTTTATTCATGAATGCAGGGTACGATATCAGGCACCTGGATAATACCAATAGCGATCAGGAACGTAAAGATATTCTGCATTGGTTTAAAACCAAACCCGATGCCATTCTTACTTCAGTTGGTATTCTCACTACCGGTTTTGATGAACCTACAGTTGAAACAATTATTTTAAACCGGGCCACTAAATCACTTACATTGTTTTACCAGATGATTGGTAGAGGATCCCGAATCCTTCCTAACAAATCAGAATTTACTGTTATAGATCTTGGTAATAATGCATTGCGTTTCGGGCTTTGGGATTCGTATATCGATTGGCAGGCTATATTTCGTGCCCCTGATTATTATCTTCAAAACCTGTCTTCTGACGTGGAAATTGAACGTCAGTTTAAATATGTTATGCCAGCTGAGCTACGTGAAAAATTCAGTAAGTCCGAATCAGTTGAGTTTAATATAAAAGAAGAATATGCACTTTTAACTAAACAAGGTCTTAGGCCAAAAGCCGCTATTGAGAACTCTATTGAGCAGCATGCAAGGATATGTGCTGAGAATAGTTCCGATTATTTTGAGGCCATGGAACTCGCTAAACTTTTGGAAGAAGATATTAAATACCGGGTAAAACGCTATTCCTATTGTATTTGCAAGAGCACTGATAATTATGTGTTCTGGCTTCAGGAGGATTATAAGCGTAAGTTAAGTTTGAGTCTGAATCGGAAATTTATAAGTATTGAGTAAATTTTGATTGCCAACCTTAATTCGAAAAAAAACAATTTTTAAACAATTTTATTTGGGCGTTCCCTCTTCTAAAAAGAAAGGGCCCGGCTTTTCACCTCAATCTTTTCTAAAAAGAAAAGGATTTACGCGGAATTTATCCTGAGCTCTTGTCGAAGGAATCCCTAACG
>JAZKBX010000303.1:0-27224 GCA_040388455.1 Bacteroidota bacterium | reverse complement strand
AATTTATGAATTGCTTATAAATAAAAAAGTCCCGCATTGCTGCGGGACTTTTTTAATGTACTTAGTTGATAACTATTTGTTAACAGTTTTTGCTAAGTCAGCACCAGCTTTAAATTTAGCTACTTTTTTAGCAGCAATTTTAATAGCTTTTCCAGTTTGTGGATTGCGACCAACTCTTGCAGCTCTTTTAGATACAGAGAAAGATCCGAAACCAACTAATGCAACTCTATCACCTTTTTTAAGTGCTTTTGTTGTAGCTGTTACGAATGCTTCTAATGCTCTTCCAGCATCTGCTTTTGTTAATTTTGTTTCTGTTGCGATAGCTTCTACTAATTCTGCTTTGTTCATTGTGTTGTTTTTTAAGGGTTAAACATTAATTAATTATTACAATACAAATGTACAACAAATCAGCCCCGATGCAACATTCCAAGCATAAAAGTTTAATTTTTGTTTATAAATCGCCCTTTTGTTGATAACTTGACCTGCAATAGGACTTATAGTTAAGTTTCAGGTAACAAATAGACCGAACGGATATTATATGTGTGCACATAGGATTTTGTGTAGCTGAAAGCTATGGTATAAGAAGGTTGCAGACAAGGCGCTGCTTTACCGTTTCCATCAATTAACTTTCCAATCACTTTTTAGCTGAAAGCCGCGCAGAAACTCATCTACAGCCATTCTCTTCTTTCCGGCAATTTGTATCTCATCTAAGAGAATATACCCCTTTTTAACAGCTATTTTAATGAAACTTTTCGAATCAGTAATGATAGTTGTTGTAGCCAAATCGTGTGTACTATTCTCCTTCCGGCTTTTGAAAATTTTAACGGGAATGGTTTTCCCATCAGGAGCTACAAAATCTGTAAAAGCGGCTGGATATGGACTTAAACCCCTGATTTGATTATGTAACTCCTCCACTGTTCTGTTCCAATCGATACGACAATCGGTTTTGAAAATCTTGGGAGCATTTTTAACAGGCTCACCTGCGGTGATCAGTTCTGATTGATCTATTTGCGGATAATTACCATTTTCAATGGCATGCACTGTTTTTAAAACCAACCGGGCACCAATATGCATCAACTTGTCGTGGATCTCGCCTGCAGTCTCATTTTCGCTAATAGGAGTTCTTTCCTGGAAAATAATTTTACCGGTATCGATTTCCTGCTGAAGAAAAAAGGTAGAAACACCTGTTTCTTTTTCGCCATTAATTATTGCCCAATTAATTGGGGCAGCACCACGATAGTTCGGCAATAATGAGCCGTGCAGGTTGATAGTCCCCATTGGGGGCATATTCCAAACTACTTCGGGCAACATCCGAAAAGCAACCACAATTTGCAAATCGGCTTTTAGTTTATCTAATTGTTCAAGAAAGTTTTCGTCTTTTAATTTTTCAGGTTGAAGAATATTTAATCCTTTATCAAGGGCATATTTTTTTACTGCCGATTGTTGCACCTGCTGTCCTCGGCCGGCAGGCTTGTCAGGAACGGTAATTACACCAACCACGTTATAATTGTTTTGTAAAAGCAAGTCCAGAGTTTCCACTGCAAACTCCGGTGTTCCCATAAATATTATTCGCATATTACTTCTCCCCTACCTTCTCACCTCTATTAATTCTTAAGAAATAACAGTTTCAGAAGTTTTTTTTATTTTTTTTTATTTCTTATTCTTGTCCCGGGTCTTCTCTTCCTTTGTGTGTGAGAGATCATTCTCTATTGCAGTAACCGTTACCATCTCCCCTGCCATACATATACTATTACCTTTATAATGTTGATATTTTATCCACACTTTAATATTATCTTTTTTAAATTCTTCCGAAAGATTTACCGGTTCCATTTTTTTTCCATCTTCTAACAGAAGCATAAAGTTACAACCATCTAGAGTATAATTTATTATTGTTGCTTTTACAAAACCGTTTTGTTCATGATTATCCGGATCAGACGCAGTATGTGTGCTTTTAACGTTAGGAAACAAAAAACAAGATTGTAACATTGAAATAAAAACTAAACAAACAAAAAGTAAAGCAATATTCTTAAGTTTGTTCTTCATGGAAGTTTGATTTTATTTTACAAAACTAAAATATTTTATTTGTAATTTTTAAATAAATGGATTATTCAAAAAACTTAAAACTCATCCTCGGCCCTTTACTAGCATTTATGATCTATATAAGTGTTGATCTATCTCCGGGCAACCCAATGGTTACAAAAATGGCTGCTGTGGCAATCTGGATGGCTACCTGGTGGCTCACCGAGGCGGTGCACTTAGCGGTTACCGCTCTATTACCAATAATATTACTCCCATTATTTGGAATTGCAGATTCAAAAACCACTGCTTATCAATATATGGATCCTATCATATTTTTGTTTATCGGTGGTTTTATAATAGCATTCGCAATTGAACGCTGGCATTTGCATCAGCGAATTGCCTTAAAAATACTAATGAACGTAGGTACAAGCCCATCACGCATTTTATTTGGAATCATGCTTACCTCCTATTTAATTTCCATGTGGATATCAAATACAGCAACCGTAATGATGTTACTTTCGGCTGTATTGGCAGTGATCATTCAAATTGAAAAACATTTTAAAGAGGAACACCATTCCCACAAAATGGCTTCGGCTTTATTGATCGGCTTGGCATATTCAGCAACCATTGGCGGAATGGCAACATTAGTTGGTACTCCAACGAACATGATCTTTTTTCGTGAGTACACCGAAAAATTCCCTCTAAATAATGACATGAACTTTTTGTCCTGGTTCCTTATTGCATTCCCTCTTTCTTTTGTTATTTTATTGGTTGCATTTGGTGTGCTTAAAACAATGTTTATAAAAAAAGACACTGTTCTATTGCTTGATAAAGGCTATTTTGCAACAGCTTATCAAAAATTGGGGAAGATGAGTTTTGAAGAAAAGGTAGTAGCCACCATCTTTTCTATTACCGCCCTTTTATGGTTTACACGTGCTGACATCGATTTTGGTGTAGTTAAAATGAGTGGCTGGAGTAATTTGTTTCCAAACAAAGATTATCTCCAGGATAGCACAGTAGCTATCGTTATGGCATTGCTGCTTTTTTTTATACCCTCGAAAAAAGAAAAAGGCAGAGCACTAATCGTCTGGGATGATGTTACCCGACTTCCATTTGATATTATTCTATTATTTGGTGGAGGATTTGCATTGGCAAAAGGTTTTGAATTATCAGGATTAAGTAACTGGCTGGGCTCTCAACTTCAGTTCACATCACATGCTAATATTTATATTTTTATTTTCGGTATGTGTATTTTAGTAACCATTATTAGTGAGTTTGCCTCTAATGTAGCCTGTATTCAGTTAATGCTGCCTATACTCCTGGCTTTACAAAAAACAATGGACATACACCCGCTCCTATTAATGATACCGGCCACCTTAGCTGCTTCATTAGGATTTATGTTACCTGTTGCCACAGCACCGAATACAATAGTATTTGGCAGTAACCGTTTACGGGTAAAAGACATGTTAAAGGCAGGATTAATTTTGGATATTGTTGGTATTGTTTTAATTACCATTACTATGATTATTGCAGGTCAGTTATTTTAATTTTATTGAAGCGTTCCCTTTCTTAAAAAAGAAAGGACCGGGCTTTTCACTGCAATCTTTTCTAAACAGAAAAGGATTTTCGTGGAATTTATCCTGAGCCTGTCGAAGGGATCCCTAACGCAAAAGGCTCCATCAACCGGGCATGAGTACATTTTTAAATTATCACCTAAGCAGGGTTCATTAATTCGAAAAAAAATTATACTATTGCATTACAATCAAATACATTTTTAAAATGAAAAAATTTACATTAACATTTGTTGCAATTTCCTTATTCATTACTGCTTCCAATGCTCAGAAAAAAGCATTTCATAAAGGAGCAGTTGTTGTTGATTTAGGTATTGGGGTTTCTGTTTATAAAACAGATCTGGAAGATGCATACAATGGCCAGGTATGGAATGGTACTAGTTTTACAACTACTCGTATCAAAAAGGATACAAGTGATGTTTCAGGAGCTACGGTTTATCCTTTAACTATTGAATATGGTTTGAAAAATTGGCTTGGTGTGGCTGCCCGTGTTGCATATTCCAAGTATTTTTCAGAAAAAGATTCACTATCAGGAATAAAAATTGGAGTAAGAGGGATTGATGCCGGCCTTGTTTTAAATTTGCATTTAATAAAAACGAATCGTTTTGATATGCCGATTGCTTTAACTGCAGGCTACTCTAATTTTAAGATCGATAGTAAAGATTCTTTAAATAGTATTGCAAAAGATAATGGACTTAACTATGGAGTTGCTGTTGTTCCGCGCTTCTATTTTGGTGAACATATTGGCCTGTCTATTAATGCTGGATATATGGTGTACAGTTACCCCAGCATTTTATTTTCAAATAAAAACGACTCAAATATAAATAATGATAACGATCGTGTTTTTAAGCTGAAAGCCAGTGGAATGAATATTGGTGTGGGCTTGCTTATCAAATTTTAATTTCAGTTTTTTTATTTCCAAAATCTATTGATATTGCTCCAAGTTCCTATCGCTTATTTTTTATTTTGAACGGAACAGATAAAGTATATTCTGCCTCCACCGGCTTGCCATTTTTACTTACAGGAATCCATATTGGCATGCTTTGTATTATACGAACAGATTCTCTGGCAAGGTTTGGTCCTCCGGGAACACCATTCACTACCTGAACATCTATTACGCTACCCTCTTTTGTTACAGAAAACTTTACCATAACATTTCCCTGTATAAATTTTGTTCTCTCAGGTTCCGGGTATCGGATGCTGTCGTCAAAATATTTCATCATCGCATGAGGACCTCCCGGGAAACAGGGGGCAGTATCATACTTTGGCTCCTGCTGAACAAAAGGAAGGGGAAGCTCTCCATTCTGCGCAAAAGAAATTTTCAGCATGGAAATGAAAATGATGAGCAAAATATAATTTTTCATTGATTTTAATAGAAGTCAGCACAAAAAAGAACACCCCCATTTCCAATTAAATAGGGGTGTTCAGGAATGTAAAGGATCACTTTTAATAAAAAAACTATCTTGATGTTTTTGGTTTACCAAACCACTTTTTTTGACCATTATTTCCAGTAGGTTTTGGCCCCTGATGACCAGTTCTCCCCGCAGAACTATCGTTTGTGCGGAAATTTCTTCTCCCTTGCTGTTGTTTTGGAGCTTTTACCGGATTATGATCCATTAATGGAAATGGATGATTTTCAATTACCGGAATTTTTTTTGCGATCAGTTTTTCAACATCACGCAAGTATTCTTTTTCTTCTGCATCACAAAACGAAATGGCAGTACCTTTTGCTCCGGCCCTTCCTGTTCTTCCTATACGATGCACGTATGTTTCAGCGATATTGGACATTTCATAATTGATCACATATTCCAGATCATCAACATCAATTCCACGTGCTGCAATATCTGTGGCTACTAATATTCGGGTAGTTTGTTCTTTGAAATTGGTTAAAGCTCGTTGCCTGGCATTTTGTGATTTATTACCATGTATCGCTTCTGTTTTGATATTATGTTTCAATAAAACTTTTACAACTTTATCGGCCCCATGCTTGGTACGTGTAAATACCAGGGCTGTTTTAATATTTTTATCTTTTAAAATATCTATCAACAGGTCATTTTTATTCCCTTTATCAACAAAATAGACACATTGTTTAATAATATCTACCGTTGATGAAACAGGCGTTACCGAGACCTTTGAAGGATTTTGTAATATAGTGCTTGCTAATTTAACAATTTCAGGTGGCATGGTTGCAGAAAAGAAAAGTGACTGTCTTTTTTTAGGAAGAGCTGTTAACATCTTTTTCACATCATGAATAAAACCCATATCCAACATACGATCGGCTTCATCCAATACAAATATCTCCACATCACGTAAAGTCAAATGTCCCTGATTCATCAGATCTAAAAGTCGGCCCGGTGTTGCGATCACAATATCCACACCAGCACGTAATGCTGCTGTTTGAGGGTTTTGATTAACACCTCCAAAAATTACAGTACACGTTAACCCTGTATGTCGTCCATAAGCTCTAAAGCTCTCTCCAATTTGAACCGCCAACTCACGTGTTGGCGTGATGATCAAACTTCTCACTTTCTTTTTTTTGTCGTAGGTTTTATTTGCACTTAAAAGTTGTAGGATGGGTATGGCAAATGCAGCGGTTTTTCCAGTTCCTGTTTGTGCGCAACCAAGTAAATCGTTGCCTTGCAATACTAGAGGTATGGATTGTGATTGTATGGGTGTTGGGACGGTATAACCTTCTTCTTGTAACGCTTTTAAAATTGGTTCAATAAGGTTTAATGATTCGAATAGCATAGATGATTTTAGTTTATTAATATGAGACCTGAGAACAACAAAGGCCCTTGTAATTTAGCACAAAGGTAAGGGTTTTCTAGCAGTGTTCTCAAATTAATGCATCTTTGAGCCACAAACACGCTCTTTCAAACATCATCTGGCAAAGTTGTGAGATCAACGCCTCTTCCCTCTTCATTAATTTCTTAGTCATAATTATGAGATGTTTAACAAATATTTCATAACTGTTAAAAAAACATAATGACTACAAAAATTTTTCGTCATAAAAGACTGTTACTGCGCGTATTCATTAAAAACAGCAGCGTAAATAATATGTTGAAATCGTGTTTGACGAATGTTTATAATTCGAATTTTTCTTAGCGTTAAATTTTGTAAATTTGCCCTATGGCTGAATTCACAACAAAAACCGATATAAATTCCCGCAGACGAGTAACAAAACCTACTTCAAATCAACAGCTTGTTGATGGCAAAATGCCACCACAGGCTGTAGAATTGGAAGAAGCTGTTTTGGGAGCTTTGATGCTTGAAAAGGATGCGCTTACTGAAGTTATTGACATTTTAAAACCTCATAGTTTTTATAAAGATGCTAACGCACGAATTTTTTCCGCTATTCACGAATTATTTAGCAGATCAGAGCCGGTAGATATTTTAACTGTAACACAGGAATTAAAAAAAACGGGGGAACTGGATATTGTTGGAGGTGCTTATTATATTACCCAATTAACAAATCGTGTTGCATCGGCTGCTAATGCAGAGTTTCATGCGCGTATTATTTCACAAAAATATATTCAGCGTGAGTTAATTCGTGTTTCCACGAAAACAATTAATGATGCTTATGAAGAAGGTTCGGATGTATTTGATCTGTTAGATAATGCTGAATCCAGCTTGTTTTCCATTATGGAAGGCAATATCAAAAAGAATTACGATAAAATGAGCTCGCTCATTAAAAAAGCGATCGAGCAAATTGAAGTTGCAAAAAATAATAAAGGAAGTTTTACAGGTGTTCCCTCAGGTTTAACAGCATTGGATACTTTAACTACCGGCTGGCAAAAATCAGATTTAGTTATCATCGCAGCTCGTCCTGCAATGGGTAAAACCGCTTTGGTACTTACTATGGCACGCAATGCTGCGGTTGAGTTTAATAAACCGGTGGCTATTTTTTCACTGGAAATGTCGTCCTTGCAGCTGGTAACAAGGCTTATTGCAAGTGAATCTGAACTTTCATCTGAAAAACTTAAAAAAGGCCAGCTCGAAGATTACGAATTTCAACAACTGAATGATAAAATAGCAAAACTTGCCTCTGCACCTTTGTTTATAGATGATACACCGGGATTATCAGTTTTTGAACTAAGAGCAAAAGCACGAAGATTAAAAGAACAACACAAAATTGAATTGATCATTGTTGACTATTTGCAACTGATGACAGCCGGTAGCGAAGGGAAAGGAAACCGGGAACAAGAAATTGCAACTATATCCCGTTCATTAAAAGGATTGGCAAAAGAGCTCGAGATACCTGTTATTGCACTTTCGCAGCTAAGCAGAGCCGTTGAAACGCGAGGTGGGGATAAACGCCCTCAACTTTCCGATTTACGTGAATCAGGTGCTATTGAGCAAGATGCCGATATGGTTATGTTCATCCATCGTCCCGAATATTATAATATTACCGAAGATGCAGAGGGAAATTCAACAGCAGGAGTAGCCGAATTAATTATCGCAAAACACCGTAGTGGACCTGTCGATTCTGCCAGAACCCGTTTTATTGGGCAGTTCACTAAGTTTACAGATCTGGAAACTTTTGGCGAAAAAATGGATTACGGTTCTCCGGATGCCGGACTTACTCCCTCTCAGGATTTTGGCCAATCAACGAACTCAGTTATTCGTAAGTCAAAAATGAATGATATTGAGGAAGATCATCCGTTTTAAAAAAAGAATTGCCGATCTTTAGAATTGCAGATTGATTGAAGCACTTCTTGTTGCTATTAAAGCAATTGTAAGTGTTGTTCAACATTTAATCTTCAAGAATGGAACCTGAAAATTTGATTTTTGCACAAAAATTTCTTACATTTGTTTATGGCAACATTTAACATCGAAATATTAAATCCCAAAGCAAAAAAACTCCTATTAGACTTAGCAGAATTAAGACTTATTTCTATTACAGAAGATAAGATCAGCCCTTTTCTTGCAGCTGCGAAAAGAATTCGTTCAAAAAAAGCAAATTTAACCCTTGAAGAAATAACCAAAGAAGTTGAAATTGTAAGAACCAGACGTTATGGCAAGTAAGCCCGACAAACTGGTTATTGATACAAATCTTTGGATTAGTTTTTTAATAAGTAACTCCTTTGTAAAGCTCGACAAACTAATTCAATCAAATAAGGTAGTTTTTATTTTTAGTGACGAATTATTGGCCGAGTTTTTGGATGTAATTTCCAGACCGAAACTAAAAAAATATTTCTCAGAAACAGATGTAAATAATATTCTAAACACAATACATAATTGTGGTGAGTTTATAGATGTAAAATCTCATCCTAATATATGCCGTGATTCGAAGGACAATTTTTTATTAGCACTTTGTGAAGATGCTAAAGCAGACTACCTATTAACCGGAGATGAAGATTTACTTATTTTGAAAAAGTATAAAAAAACTATTATAATAAAATTAACAGCGTATTTAGAAAAATAGAATGAAACGTATAATAATATTCATTTCGCTTTTATTTATAACCACTTTATCACAAGCGGCATATATCCTTATTCCAATGGATCTTAGTCAGAAAGACCATTTGAAAGCTTATGGGGTAGCCTATTGGGTATTGAAGCAGGATGTGGAAGTAAACTGGCTGTTAAACTACCGTGGCGGTAGTTTTATGATCAAAGATGCAAAAGAAATTGAAAATGAATGTACCATTCGCGGTGTTACTTTTGAATTAATTGCAGACTCTCGCTCCACAGCCATACTCTCCGAAATTTCCAATCCGGAAGTAAATATGGAAAATGTGAAATTAGAGAAGGCACCTAAAGTAGCCGTTTATTCACCTAAAACAAAACAACCCTGGGATGATGCAGTAACATTGGTACTTAAGTATGCAGAAATCCCATACGATGTGGTTTATGATGAAGAGATCCTGAAAGAAAAACTCCCATTATACGATTGGCTTCACCTTCATCACGAAGATTTTACAGGACAATACGGTCGCTTTTGGGCGAACTACCGCAATGCCCCTTGGTATCAGGAGCAGGAACGATTTTTAGAATCAAGCGCAAAATTATTGGGTTTTGAAAAAGTATCTCAAATGAAACTCGCTGTTGCAAAAAAAATACGCGATTTTACTTCAGGTGGAGGGTTTTTGTTTGCCATGTGTTCGGCTCCAGATTCTTATGATATTGCTTTAGCCGCTGAAGGTTTGGATATTTGCGAAAATATGTTTGATGGGGATGGGACAACTCCTAATTATAATTCAAAACTCGATTTTTCAAAAACATTTGCTTTCACCAATTTCACACTCAGCACCAATCCCTCTGAATATGCCAAATCTAACATTGATACCTACCGAACCCGAAAAGAAAAACATGGTGTAAAAAGAGAAAACGATTTGTTTACTTTATTCGAATTTTCAGCAAAATGGGATGTTGTTCCTACCATGCTTTGTCAAAACCACGAACAGATCATTAAAGGTTTCTGGGGACAAACTGTTGGATTTGATAAATCATTCATCAAACCCAATGTATTGATATTAGGGGAAAATAAAGCAGCCAACGAAGCCCGTTACATTCATGGTGAATACGGCAAGGGGACTTATACATTCTATGGTGGTCACGATCCTGAGGATTACGAGCATCGTGTTGAAGATCCTCCAACAGATCTGAGTTTGCACCCCAATTCACCGGGATATCGATTAATATTGAATAATATCCTATTTCCTGCCGCTAAAAAGAAGAAGCAAAAAACGTAAACGATAAAGTGTTTTGCGCGTTTTCTGTGCCCAAGTTCCCTATACAGCAATTTGCTTGAAAGATGCGCTATAATAATCCGATGGCGAATTCTTTAAAACCCAACAAAACAAAAGCTTGTGAACTATCTATTCAATGTATTCAAGGCTCATTCATTGCAAAATGCTGCGTTAGGGATTGAAACGGAAATCCTTCTCCGATTTTTTTCGGAGAAGATTGAAGAGGAAAGCCCGCCCCTTTCTTTCTTCAAGAAAGGGGAACGCCCAAATTAAAAGTCTTTTGAAAAATTAATTTTATTTTATTAATTGGGGAAAGAACTAATTCCACATTAGTATTTAGTGACAATTGGCAAGATGCAATTTAAAACTCAAACGAAACCTGAAACTTATTTTAGTATCTCTAAAGCTTCCGGTATTGAAATGTATTCGTTGTTAAATGTTGCTACAACGAAGGAATCAGAGAGGCCGTATCTTTTAACAATATCATTTTTAAAAGTTTCCGCTTCTTTATAGCTATTGAACGAGCCTACAACATAGCGAGTTAAACCACTTGAAGTTCTTTCTCCATTCAAATCTCTTAATTTTGAAAATATAGAAAGCACATTATCTGGTGGCGAATTTTTAAATACCCCCACCTGAACTTTAAATTTCACTAACTTTTTGTTTACTCCGCCCACTTCACTATTATCAGGAGTTGCAATAACATCTTCTTTTTTAGCAAGGGTTGCGCCAGCTTCCTCCAAAGTAATTCGTTTACCATCTTTATATGCCGCTATAAATGCCCCGGGATATCCATTTAACAGCATCTCAACTTTAAGTTTTGCAGCAGCATCCATAGATGTAAATGAACCAGTCATGTATTTATATAAACCATCTTCGGTCCGTATCTCAATTAAATCATCGATACCTTTAAATACAGCTTTTGAGAGCTTTTTCTTGTATGCTCCAAGTTGAACCCTTAATACAACACCGGGAGTATTCAAAGCGCTGCTGGAGCTGATGGTGGTAGTTTTAATATCCTTGGTCACACTTGCAATTGGGGTAACCACTTTCTTAACATCATGTAAGCTAAATACAGCCTTGTTCGGGAACACTTCTCTGACTTTAGCACCTTTATTATCTGCTAAAAACACCTTTTTTAATTTTTTCAGCTGAGTATCATTTTCATCAAGAACAAACAATACATTTTGATCTGGTGTTAAGTAGTCAAAGTGAAAGGCACCCATTCCATCTGTTGTGGTGGTTTGTAATATTTCCCCTTTTTCATTCACTAAATTAACTTTTGAATTAGCTAACGGGGTTTTGTCTTCTCCTAAAAATGTCCCTTTAAAAAGATCCTTCAAACTTTTATCTTTTTTTGCTGTTTCAGTACCTGTTTTTGCGCTTGCAATTGCATCCACATCATAATACTTTGAATTTAATTTATAAACCACCTTGGCGTCAGTTAAACCTTCGCTAATAAGCTGTTGTTTACGCTTTTCGGCATCTTTAAGATTATCAAATTTACCAGCTGTATAAATGGTTGCAGAATCACTTTTAGCAGCACTGGAAATATCACTGATGCTCAAAAATTTAGTCATCAGATTTGCAGGAAGTCCCTTTTTAAAAGTCCCTAATTCAACTGTATATTCCTTTTGATCTAATTTACTGGACAGCGGATCGCGGTTATCAACTAAGCCAAAACTCCCCGTTGAATCCATATAAAAATTATATTGATAAGCTATCAGAGAATCGGACATTTGCACTCCTTTTGTACTTACAAGTGCTCCTTTAGGGGATTTTAATTCATCATCTTTATAATTAGGAACACCATCATCATCACCATCAAGCGGACAGCCCTTTGCATCTACCGGCACTCCCGGAGGAGTCCCCTGGCATTGATCATCCCAATCCGTTACACCATCTTTGTCGGTATCATCTAAATCAAGCAATGCGAAGTCAACATTTCTATAGTTTTCTTCATTATCTCTGGCAGCTTCTCTTTTTTTCTTTCCTTTTTTGCTGGTTCCCAGGTTATAATGAAGGGAAAAGGAGGTCATCATAAAATTATCATTCTTGCTGTTTCCCTGGCGATTTCCAAGGCTTTTTTCTGTTACGCCATCAATGTAATCATTAAACGTAAAGTGCATGGTAGCGCCCATTTTAAAGTTTACATAATCATTTATTTTAAGAATTACCCCTGCTCCAACAGGTATTGCAAAAGAACGTTCGGGATATTTTCCAAACCCATCGAGATTCATTTCACGAACATCCGATTCATAAGTATAATCACGAAAAATCTCCACTGATTGACCTGCATCAGAAGCAAACTCATCTTTATTATGTATTGACCCATCTGACCAGTAAAAATAGGTATTGTCATTTTTGTCTTTCATATCCGTTTTGGAAAGAAACTCAAAAGACTCTATTCCCATTGATATATAAGGACTTGCACTACGCTTTTGGGGCAAAAAATTATCGAAGTTATACTCTAATGTAAGACCGCCTGCGCGTATTTGTGTTTCAAAGTTGAGATTACGATTATTTGGGGCAAATCGTTCATTTGCACCCAGTTTTCCAAACAAAACGTAAAGGTTCATTTGCAAATAGTCCTTAATAGGTTGTGACACACTTAAGTCAAAAGCCAGGCGGCTTACCATCGGTGCCTGAAAGTGTTTGTTGTATAAATCCCCATAAAAAGAGAACATTCCGGTTCCTAAACCTATGGTTGGAGTGATAATTAATTCGGCAGGAGCATTTTTATCCGTTGTATCGTTTTCGACAAAACCTTCAGTTTTGCCTGAAGTAGCGCTTGGAGTGCTATAGGAGGTTGTTTTTATTGATTGTGCGTAGGAAAAACACGTTATCAATAAAAAAAATAAAATGCCCTTTGATTTGTGAATCATAAACGCAAATATAATAAATCAATTTGATAATTGGCAAATTTGATAATTTGTTAATGAACTCGTTTAATTTTCAAATTTGCACATTACAAAATTATCAAATTACCTGTACCATTTTTGGTTAGTTGCCATTAATGCATCCTGAACTGTAGTACGTTTTCCTCTGTTATAGGCAGTAACGAATGGAGCGATTACACCTTTTGGTTTAAATTTTTCGCGTGCATCACGTGCCTGCTTGTATTCATTGTGTGAACCAACAGTATATTTTCTAAATCCTTCGGCCATTTCGGTGTTAATTGTTTCAGAAATATTATAAATATTCGCTACAGTACTTGCATTTTTAGGTTTACGTAAGGCCAAAATTTGCACACGGTAGCTTATATTGCCCTGTGGAACAGGAATGTTATTTGCAGCCAACTCTTCGTATGTAGGCTCTTTAGTAGGCTCTTTGGTTGGTTCTTTGGTTGGTTCTTTAGTAGGCTCTTCAGTAGTTTTAACAACATCTGTAGGTTCTCCTGCACCAACAGTTATTGTACTTGTTTGTAACACAAATTTTTTGGTTTCATCATTTTCGATATAAGAAAATACTCCATCAATAATTTGATCACCAGTTACATCAGCAGCATTTACTTTATAAGATATTTTAAATTCCGGTTGAGCAGGTAATGTTACCCAGATAAATCTCGCTTTTTGATCTGCAAAAGAAAATGATGCACCTGCAGTTTCTAAAGCTGTGGCAGTAAATCCGTAAGGTAACACCTCCATTAATTTAGCAAAACCACTCAAATTTGCTTTGTTTACTGTAATCTCAACTGTAAATTCACCTGAAGTACTGCTTGGAACTTTCCGAACACAGCTAAATGGGGATGCTTCAGCCCCTGTAGTGCTTTTAGTAACTTCTGTCGGTGTTTCCGTTGGAGTTTCTGTAGGGGTTTCTGTCGGCTCTTCGGTAGGTGTTACAGTTGCAGTTGCGCCTTCTTCACCTATTGTAATAGTAGCAGGTTCTATTTCAATTGTTTGTTTAGCATTATCAGAAACATAAGAAAATTTACCTGCAACAGTTTGATCGCCACTGATTCCTGCATCAACCTTTACTTTATACGAAACTGTAAATTCCGCATCACCTGGTAAAGACATCCATATAAATTTTACCGCTTGATTGCTGAATGAAAATGAAGCACCATTGTTCTTATCCTCTACAGCTGTAAATCCAGCAGGAAGATCCTGTTGAAGCTTCGCAAAGCCCGCAGCAGTCCCTTTATTAATTGTTAATACTACGGTAAATTCACTTTCTGCTTTTGCAGAAGCCGGAAGTTTTTGCGTTACCGTCACTCCTTCAGTAAATAAAAACTGGTATATCAACAGTGCAAGAGTGTTGAATAGAAGAATTGAGAATTTTAACATAGATTCAAATATTAAATTTTATTTATTAGTTTGTTTTATTGGTCAAAGAAGAAATCAATTAAGTCATTCAATTTTTCAACTGTAAAATCTGAATCTCCTTCAAAAAAGCTATCAATGGCTTTTGAAATCTCATCTGTTGAAATAAAATTGTCATTATTTACGTCTGCCGTTTTTAAAGACAAAGGGATAGTCCCGCTTTTACGTGCACCTTTTGATTTAGCTTCCACCTCTTTTAAATACTTTAAACTTGGATTTTCATTAAACAGATTACTACGTTCGGTAGCCAGTGCACTATAAACTGTTTGACGCTCTGCAATCATTTTTTCAGTAATGGTTACACCGGTTTCATCAACAAATGCCCCCTTCTTAGTAAGCGGTTCTTTATCCATGTAATCAGCAACCCCATCCTCATCGCTATCTTCAGGGCAACCATTCGGTGTTATTTTTGCACCTTTAGGAGTTCCCGGGCATACATCATTACCATCCTTCACACCATCTTCGTCTGAATCTAAATTATCAAGTGATGAAAAATCTACGGTTTCATAAACAGGATTACTATCATCATAAGGTTTACCAAAATTGTATTGAACTGCTACATTGGCAAAAATGTAGCTATCATTCTTCCCACTTTTAAAATTATCGATCCAATCCGACATCGTCATATAATAAGTAGCACCCAGGTTTATATAAAGATTATCAACGATCTTCAGATTTACTCCAAGGCCAATAGGCAGTGCAAATGTGCTGTTGGCATATTTAGCACTGTCATTTAATTTTGTTTCATAAGTATAATCGCGCTGAATAATTTTCGCTCCAATGGTGCTGTCTTTTAAATCACGAATAGTTCCGTCTGTCCAGTAATTATATTTTATTCCGTTCTTATCGGTTAAATCTCCATAAGAATCAAATTTCATATACCCGAACCCAACAAATAAGTAAGGAGCAAAAACGCTGGAACGTTTAAAAATAAAATCATTATCAAGATGCAGAACAAGGTTTAAATCGGCCTGAATTATTTTTGCTTCAAAATTTATGTTGCGCTTTAAACTGCTTTCGCTGTCTGCTAATTTCCCATAGATGCCATTAAATGAAACTCCAACCACTTTGCCAATACGCTGCTCAACAGTTAAATTATATCCACCTCTTATTCTGCTTAATGAAGATAAATTCACACCATTTCCAATATCTCCGTCAAACGAAAGCACACCAGCTCCAATTGCTATTGAAGGAAGCTGTTTTGTTTTTTTGCCTTTTTCGTTTTGTGAATTAATTATTCCTACTATGGTCAATAACAAAACTATAGTAAGTGAATTTTTTTTTATCATTTTGTTTAAATTAACAGTAGCTACTTCTTTTCAAAAAAACTTATTTATAGCGCAATTAAAATATCTTGAGCAAAACTATTCTATTTGATTTCTGTTTTTAAGGTGTTGGATTTGTAATTGTAAACAGGGTTTTGTTAATAACCGTTTGTTTGAGAAAAGAAAAAAAAAACACCTGAAGTTTGAATAACCTTGGAGGCTATTAAAATCAAGTGTTTTAAGATGTAAAAAAACAGAAGTTTTAAGAAAGGAGTATTGTGAACAAATGTTATTTCACTAAAAATAAAATATGCAATACTAAAAAGGAAGATCGTTGAATAGCCGGATTGTAAACTTAAAATATTAAACTTTATTTATTTTTTTATTGTTCAAAGAAATAATCTATTACGCTATTTAAATTTTCAACTCCTGAATCACCATCAAAAAATGCATCAATCGCTTTTACTAATTCATCAGCAGAAAGATAATCGTCATCATCTAAGTCATAAGGCAACATTGCTATCGGGAGCACTGCTGAATCTTTACTGTTTTTTCGTACACTTCTTGATTTGGCTTCAAGCTTTTTTAAATATTTAAAACTTGGATTTTCATTAAACAATTGGCTTCGTTCTGTGGCCATTGAATTAAATCGCCTGTTGCGGTCATCAAACATTTTTTCGGTGATCGTTTCTCCATTTTCATCCACATATCTACCAACAATAGTAAGAACTTCCTTATCCATATAATCAGGAACACCATCTGAATCGCTATCTTCAGGACAACCATCAGGAGTTACATTCGCATCTTTAGGCGTTCCGGGACAAAGATCATTTGCGTCAGCAACTTTATCTCCATCCGAATCTAAACTATCTAGGGATACAAAATCAACAGTTTGGTAAACAGGATCACTATCATCGAAAGAACTACTGCTGCCAAGGTTGTATTTAATCGCCATATTGGCAAAAACAAATCGGTCCTTTTTTTCATTTTTAAAATTATCGATCCAAGCAGTTGTAGTAAAATAATAAGTGGCAGCGAGATTAACAGAAAACTTATCAATGATCTTTATATTCACTCCGAGTCCTACCGGTATTGAAAATGCGCTGTTAGTGTATTTGCCATCATTTAATTTTGTTTCATACGTATAGTCACGTCTAAGAATTTTTGATCCTGTTCCACTGTCACTGCGTATGGAGCCATCTTCCCAATAATTATATGCAATTCCGTCTTTATTTTTTAGATCTCCAAAAGAATTAAATTTTAAAAAACCAAAACCGCAAGTTAAATAAGGAGCAAAAGTACTGTTACGTTTCAATACTAAATCATTATCAAGATGCAGCACAAGATTTAAATCAGCTTGAAGTATTTTTGATTCAAAGTTTAAATTCCGGATAGCTCCTCTCTCTCCATCGGCTAATTTCCCATAAATGCCGTTTACGGATACTCCAATAATTTTACCAAAACGTTGCTCCGCACCTAAAGTATATCCTCCTCTAACTCTACTTAATGAGGTTAAATTTAAACCGGCTCCAATATCACCGTCAAACGAAAGCACACCCATTCCAATAGCAACGGAAGGAAGCTGTTTTGGTTTTAAGTTATTGTTTTGTGAACTTATTATTCCAACAATAACCATCAATAAAACTATGGTTGATGAAATTTTCTTTATCATATTGTTTAAATTAATGACAGTTGACTTTTAAAATCGTAAACTCTCAAAAAAAGAACTTCAATTTACTGATAAAACAAACTATTTCGATTTTTTTTCTAAAATATTAAGTATAGAGCTAACAGTTTATAAAATGCAAATGGCATCCAGTAAGGGCCTTAACAGCCATTTTACAATTCACAGAGTTGAAAAGCAGAATGGACTTTTTATGTAAATAAAATTCAATTAAAAAAATTATATGTTTTATTGTTCAAAGAAAAAATCAATTAAATCATTTAATTTCTCAACTGTAAATTCAGAGTCTCCTTCAAAAAAAGCATCAATGGCTTTGGCTATTTCGTCTGTTGAAATATAACCATCATTGTTCAAGTCGGCAAATTTTATCGCGAAAGGAATACTACTTGTTCCTTTAGGGTTACTTTTACGTGCACTTTTTGATTTGGCTTCAACTTCTTTTAAATATTTTAAACTAGGATTTTCATTAAATAAGTTGCTCCGTTCAGTTGCTTGTGCATTAAATTCTGTTTGGCGATCCGCGATCATCTTTTCAGTAATTGTTACACCACTTTCATCAACAAATGCACCCATTTTTGTAAGAGGTTCTTTATCCAGATAATCAGAAACACCATCCTGATCGCTATCTTCAGGACAACCATTTGAAGTTACTTTTGCAGTTTTAGGAGTTCCCGGACAAACATCATCACCATCTTTAACACCATCTTCATCTGTATCTAAATTATCAATGGAAGAAAAATCAACGGTGCTATAAACTGGGTTACTATCATCATAAGGTTTACCGAAATTGTATTGAATGGCAAAATTGGCAAAGATATAGCTGTCGTTCTTTCCACTTTTAAAATTATCGATCCAATCAGACATGGTCATATAATAGGTAGCACCAAGATTTATAAAAAGATTATCAACGATCTTTAGGTTTACTCCAAGACCAATGGGTATAGCAAAAGTGCTATTTGTATATTTAGCACTGTCATTTAATTTTGTTTCATACGTATAATCGCGTTGAATAATTTTCGCCCCATTGGTGCTGTCTTTTAAATCACGGATAGTTCCATCTGTCCAATAATTATATTTCACTCCGTTTTTATCAGTTAAGTCACCATAAGAATCAAATTTCATATACCCAAAACCTGCATACAAATAGGGCGCAAAAATACTAGTGCGCTTAAAAATAAAATCGTTATCAAGATGTAATACAAAGTTTAAATCGGCTTGAATTACTTTTGATTCAAAATTCAAATTCCGCTTTGCTCCCATCTCGCTATCTGCCAACTTCCCGTAGATACCATTAATTGACACCCCAAAGGCTTTGCCAATACGTTGTTCAAGAGTTAAACTGTATCCGCCTCTTATTCTGCTTAAGGAAGTCAAATTTACTCCGTTTCCAATATCTCCATCAAATGAAAGAACGCCTAATCCAAGAGCTAACGAAGGAAGCTGCTTAGCTTTTTTGCTTTTTTCGTTTTGTGAATTGGTTATTCCAACAACAGCCAGTAATAAAACAACAGTTAGTAAAATTTTCTTTATCATATCGTTTTAATTTAACAGTGACTTACACATTTTTCATCACTAAATTAGTGATTTTTTTTATCATTTCAAAAACAAGGGTAAAATAAGACACGAATTACACAAATTTGCACAAAAAAAATAGTTTTAATTCGTGTAATTCGTGCAATTCGTGTCAATTCTGCTACTTTTTTGAGCGGAAACTTTTTATAGGTTCTAAAAATTGGGTTTCAATAAATACTTAGAGTAAAATTCATTAATAATTGCAACCGCATCATCTGCAGTATCCACTATTTTAAAAAGGTCTAGGTCTTTTTCATTGATATTATGTTCTTCAAGGAGCATGGTTTCTTTTACCCAATTCATCAATCCCTCCCAATACCTTTTTCCAACTAATACAATTGGAAAATGAGCCACTTTATTGGTTTGTATAAGTGTTATTGATTCGAATAATTCATCCAATGTTCCAAAACCACCAGGCATGGCTATAAATCCTTGTGAATATTTTAAGAAAATGGTTTTCCGAACAAAGAAATAATCGAAGTTTATATTTTTATCATTATCAACAAATGGATTAGAGCTTTGTTCAAAAGGTAAAACAATATTTAATCCAACCGATCTTCCACCACCTGCTTTCGCTCCTTTATTAGCCGCTTCCATAATGCCGGGTCCACCACCGGTAATTACTCCATAACCTTCACGTGTAAGTTTAAAAGCGATCTCTTCTGCAAGTTTAAAGTATGGATTTTCTGGTTTAGTACGTGCTGAACCAAAAATAGAAACGCAAGGTCCGATGCGGCTCATCTTTTCAAATCCTTCAACAAACTCACTCATGATCTTAAAAATTTGCCAGGAGTCAGCTGCTTTTATATCGTTCCAATCTTTGGAGGCAAATGCTTTACGTATTTTATCTTCGTCTTGATTTGTCATAGTCAAAAGCCCTTTCATACCTCCCTAAATGGGAGGAGACAAGGCATAAATTATTAGTTAATTTAATAGTTTCAGATTAATCTATTTTACAAATATAATAATTCAATCCACATCTTATCGCCAGAGTTTATCCCAATAAAGGGAGGCGGTCAGGATGGGTTCATCTCTTCTTTTAAATATTTTGCTGTATAGCTTACTTTATTTTTAATAATTTCTTCGGGGGTACCTTTACAAAGTACATTGCCTCCGCCATTGCCACCTTCAATCCCTATATCAATAATATGATCGGCCACTTTTATAATGTCCATATTGTGTTCGATCACCAACACAGTATTTCCACTATTTACTAACTTATCTAATACTTCCAATAATATACGAATGTCTTCGAAATGCAAACCTGTTGTGGGTTCATCTAAAATATAAAATGTATTTCCTGTATTCCGTTTTGATAATTCAGTAGCCAATTTTACCCGTTGCGCTTCACCGCCCGATAATGTGGTGCTTTGCTGCCCAAGTGTGATATACCCTAAACCAACATCCTGTAACGTTTTTATTTTTTGAATAATAGAAGGGATGCTTGTAAAAAAATCAACTGCAACATCAATTGTCATATTTAACACATCACTGATTGATTTTGATTTATAACGAATTTCTAATGTTTCTTTATTGTAACGTTTTCCATTGCAGGTTTCGCAATTCACATATACATCAGGTAAAAAGTTCATTTCAATGGTTCGTAATCCAGCTCCCTGACAGGTTTCGCAACGCCCCCCTTTTACATTGAATGAAAAACGCCCCGGCTTATACCCACGAATTTTTGATTCAGGAATTTCAGCGAATAAATTTCTGATATCTGCAAAAACAGCTGTATAGGTGGCAGGATTGCTCCGCGGGGTGCGGCCAATCGGAGATTGATCAATCTCAATTACCTTATCAATATGTTCTAAACCCGTGATGGATTTATAGGGCATCGGCTTTTTTTCGCTACGATAAAAATGTTTATTCAATATCGGATAAAGGGTTTCATTGATCAACGTGGATTTACCACTACCCGAAACTCCTGTTACACAAATTAATTTCCCCAATGGAAATTCAACAGAAATATTTTTTAAATTATTACCCGTAGCTCCTTTTAAAATTAACGATTTACCAGTACCCTTTCTTCTTTCCGAAGGTATTTTAATTTCTCTGATACCATTAATGTATTCAGCGGTTAACGTATTAAATTTCAATATTTCGGTAGGGGTACCTTGAGCAATTACCCGTCCACCGTGTATTCCGGCATGAGGTCCGATGTCAATAACATGGTCGGCAGCCAGGATCATTTCTTTATCATGCTCCACCACGATTACCGAATTACCAATATCTCTTAAATTTTTCAAGGCATTGATCAAACGCATATTATCACGTTGATGCAAGCCAATACTGGGTTCATCAAGTATATACAAAACACCTACCAATTGTGAACCAATTTGGGTTGCCAGGCGGATCCGCTGCGCCTCTCCCCCCGAAAGGCTTCTGGAACTGCGGTTAAGCGAAAGGTAGTCCAAACCTACATCAAGTAAAAATAAAATGCGAGTGCGAATTTCTTTCAGCACTTCTTTGGCAATGATGTTTTGCTTGGTGCTCAAACGCTTTTCAATATCCTTGAACCAGTCATTCAGTTCTATAATTCCCATTTCAGATAACTCCGAAATATTTTTGGCATCGACCTTAAAATGCAAGGATTCTTTCTTCAAGCGTGTTCCGTTGCACTTCGGACAAAGCACCTTATTCATAAAACCCTGCACCCACTTTTCGGTAGAAGGTGAACTTTGCTCATCATTTTGTTTAGCAATAAAATTAGCAATTCCTTCAAATGCAATACTATAGCTGGTTGCAGAACTATCAGGATATTGTTTCATTTTAAATATCTCATCAGAACCAAACAGAATTGTATTGATGGCCTCATCTGAAATATCTTCGAGGGGTGTATCTAAAGTAAATCCATATTTATCACCAATAGCTTCTAATTGCTTGAAGATCCACGTGGTTTTATACGGTCCAATAGGAGTAATTGCCCCCTTTCTAATAGTTGATTTTTTATCAGGAATAATTTTATTAATGTCAATTTCTGAAACAACTCCTAAACCATTGCACTTAGGACAGGCACCATAAGGTGAATTAAATGAAAACAAATTGGGTTGTGGCTCATCGTATGAAATACCTGAAGTTGGGCACATTAAATGTCGGCTAAAAAATTCAACTTTGCCATATTCTTCTTCAAAACTACCCATGGTAAAAGGTTGTACCATTATGATCCCTTTACCTTGTTTCATTGCTAACTGCAATGATTCTGAAATTCGTTGGCGTGATTCATTATTTACCTCTAATCTGTCAATTACAATTTCTATATCATGTACTTTATAACGATCTAATTCAATACGTTTCGTTAATTCCTTTACATCGCCATCTATCCTGACACGCAAATAGCCCCACTTTTTTATTTGCTCAAATAGTTCACGGTAATGCCCTTTCCTGCCTTTAACAACAGGTGCAAGCATTAGAATTTTCATACCAGTGAATTTTTCAAAAATGAGATTTAATATCTGGTCGTCAGAATAACGTACCATTTTTTCACCAGTTACATAGGAATGCGCTTCAGATGCACGGGCAAAAAGCAAACGCAAAAAATCATATATCTCTGTGATTGTTCCAACAGTTGAACGTGGATTTTTATTTACTGTTTTTTGTTCAATAGAAATTACCGGACTCAAACCCGTAATTTTATCGACATCTGGGCGTTCCATATTACCCAGAAATTGCCTGGCATAAGCTGAAAAGCTTTCAATATAACGTCTTTGGCCCTCTGCATAAATGGTATCAAAGGCTAGTGATGATTTACCACTTCCGCTTAATCCGGTAATAACCACAAGTTGGTTACGAGGAATAATAACATCAATGTTTTTAAGGTTGTGTACACGTGCCCCTATAACTTCGAGGTAATCGCTTTGACTTACTATATCTGTGGGCATTATAAAAGTTAAGGGGTCGAAAAATTAAAAATTAAAATATATAGACAATGATCGCACTATCTGATCGCAGGATTTAAAGAGTTCTCCATTCCCCATTGTGTTAATGGAGATAACAATAACGCTCCGGCAGAATTTATATTATTAGGATTGTAGTTATAATTACCAGTCCTAGGGTTTATAAAATAATCGTTATTCCCTTGCGAAACACTTGCTTTAAAACCTATTGAACTTCTTTCGGAAATTTTATAATCAAAACCTAATGTAGCGGTCTTAAAGCTATTTTGTTTGGTTCCTACATCATTTGCATCAACCATCACAGAACCTGACATAATTAATTTTGGATTTAACTGATAATCACCTCCAACAAAAATGAGATTCCCTGAAATTGATCTGTTTCCCGAATTTAAAACAGATTCTTTGGAATTTAATTGCATAAAATTATTTCCGGAAGCGGTATAATGCATTAACCCAATATTCAATTTAAATTTAGAAGTGATCTGATAACCGATTTTTGGAGCCACGAAAGTAGTATATATAGGGCTTTTTGAAGAATTTAAAAAACTGATCCCTGCACCCGCAATAATGGACGTAGACACTCTATCTTTCGATATAATTTTTGGATTGGCAACGTAATCATCATCAACAGAAGTTTGAGCAACCATTACTGATGAGCAATACAAAAACAAAATTTGAGTTATTAACTTTCGCATTCTTAATAAATAGTTTTTCAAAGTTAAGCAAAAATCAATTAAAGAAATACTTTTGTAATTATATAAAAAAACGGTATATTAACTGAACGTTTATTATTAAAACTATTGTGATAAACTAAAGGTTTTTACATCAATATTATTATCATACAAATTTACATCTTCAAACGCACAGAACATGAAATTATTCATCAAAAACATCGAAAAAGATATAAACGAAATGCAATTAGAAAAACTTTTTGGCCAATTCGGAGAAGTTTTATCTACTAAAATAGTGTATGATACTATTACATGGGAATCCAAAGGTTTTGGTTTTCTTGAAATGGCTAAAAAAGAAGATGGACAAAAAGCCATTGAAGTCTTAAACGGGAAATTAGTAAAAGGACTCGAGTTAATAGTACAAGAGGCTGAGGAGAGACGCAGATAATGGCTCATTGTCCCCCTCCCCTTACATTGTCACGGCCCCCTAAGGAAGTATCAGGTTAATTGTTAGTTTAATTGATTAATCATAAATCGTTAAACTATTTTTTCTTGCGCTTGAGCTAAGAATGTAAATGATTTAATCAAATCACCAATGTTAAATTGCTAATTGTATTTTATGAATCAACTATTTTATTTTAAAGTCCCTTATCATTTTTATATTGTTTTATCACTTTTTTTATTGTCTTGCGGAGAAAATCAGCCGGCTTCAAAAAACACAAAAACCGCTACGATCAATCAGGATAGTATTAATAAAATTTTAAAAAATATTCACGCTTCTGAAAAATCGAAACAGTTAAATGTCCTTTTCGAAAATAAAGTAAAAACAATAGGTTTCAATGGTTGTATTTTAATTGCTCAACAAGGGCAAATTATTTATAAAAACGTGTTTGGTTTTTCGAATTTAAAAACAAAAGATTCTCTAAAAATAAATTCAGCCTTTCAATTGGCGTCAACTTCAAAAACATTAACAGCTGCGGCAATTTTGCTTCTTAAAGATCAGGGGAAATTAAATTTGTCGGATAATATTCAACACTTTATTCCAAATTTCCCTTATCACAACATTACCGTGCAAACCCTCCTTACTCACCGTTCAGGATTAAGCAATTACATTTACTTTGGTGAACCTTATTGTGATGCTAACAATTGTTATAACGGAAAAACATTTGATAATAATTCTGTGATACAAATAATGATGAGTGAAAAACCTCAACCTTATGCCTCTCCCAATAAAAAATTTGAATATTGCAACACTAATTACGCATTGCTTGCCTCAATTGTAGAAAAAGTTTCCGGACTTAGTTTTGCTGATTTTATGGTGCAAAATATTTTCAAACCATTAGAAATGACTAATACCTGGGTTCATAATCCTGAAAACGATTCGATTTTTAAAAATAAAACTGTTGGTCATAATGCTTCAGGATACATTGAAAAGGAAACTTATGCTGACGATGTTGTTGGGGATAAAGGGATCTATTCAACAGTGGAAGATCTGTTTAAATGGGATCAGGCCTTATACTCAGAGAAAATTTTAAAAAAATCAACCATAGAAGAAGCATTTACAGGATATAGTAATGAGCACAAAGGAAAGCGTAATTATGGCTATGGTTGGCGTTTGATAGATGAAGGGAAGGGCAATAAAGTTGTTTACCACAATGGCTGGTGGCATGGATACAGCACCCTTTTTTACAGAAGGCTAAGCGATCAAACCACCGTTATTTTGCTTTCCAATAAATACAACAGTAATATTTATCATATTGAAGATGTTTTATCTATTCTCAATAATGACTCTAAAATAATAAAAATTTTCGGCAGAAAATAAATGATTTTAAACATTAAATGAACATAATGAGGCGTTATAATTCTTAATTAGCCTATCTTCGCCAAAAATTCAAAAACAAAACAAACAAAATGAAAAAATTATTTTATCTAATTGCATTTTTACCATTAGCATTTGGTTGCGATGGAAATAAACAAGAAGGAATATTATCAACTGAAGACAGCTTAAAAGCCGTTTCCGGAGGCCAGCAGGTTCGTATCCACGATCAGGATTCAAGTATTCAATCTTTTATACGTGGTTTTAATGAAATTCAAGACAATCTTGATATCATTAAGGAAAAAGAGAAAATTGTTTCCGCTGCAAGCAAAGATTCAGAAACTCGTAAAACAAAGGAGGAGCAGATCGTTGCCGACATTCAGACGATTTATGACGTTATGAATAAAAACAAACAACGCCTTTCTTCCATGAGAGCAAATTTGAAGGCGTCTAATAACAAAAATGCAGAGCTTGAAAAATTTATTACTCGTTTAACCGCTGAAATTGAGGCTAAAGATGCACAAATAGGTGATTTAAAAACTCAGTTGGAACAATTAAATGTTGCAATGACCAATTTGAATGTGACCTACCAGGAGATAACCCAAGAATCAGAAGTAAAAACTGAAAAATTAAACACTGCATTTTATTCTTTTGGCACTTCGAAAGAACTGATAAAAAATGGCGTATTAACCAAAGAAGGCGGATTTATCGGACTTGGAAAAATTCAAAAGATGAAAGATGATTTTAATAAAAATTATTTTACTCAAGTTGATATTTCTACAACCAATACAATTGTTCTGGCAGCAAAAAAAGCAAAACTAATTACAACTCATCCTTCTGCTTCATACAAAATTGAAGGTGCTGAAGGGAAAGCTGAAAAACTTACTATTCTCAATGCTGAGGATTTTTGGAGCACATCAAAATATTTAGTTATTGTTGTTGAATAAGAAGTCTTTATAGAATTACGTAAATGAAGCACCATCCCTCATAGGGTTGGTGCTTTTTTTATTCTATAAATGAACAATTTGTTTTAATACTCAAATTAATACCACTACCTAATATATTTTATTCCAATAGTTTAATGGATAAGAAACCTGACAGGTTTTCAAAACCTGTTAGATTTTAACTGCCTTTAAAAATAAAATTATTGGATTAATTTGTAACAAGTGTTGGTAAAACACATAGAAAGATAAGCTACGAAAGTGGAAAAGGGAAAGCAATAATATCTAAGATTTCTTCCTTTTGAGTAACCAAACATATTTCTGGTTTGCATTTGCTACCGGAGAGTAACAATTATTTTTTTGAAATTATAAAGAGTCCGACAAACGTAATAAACCCATTTACAATTAATAGCTCAAAACCAAATTTGTAACCACCAAACCAAATTTGGGAAAACTCATTCAGCATATAGCACAGCGCTGGTGAAAGGATACAAATTAAGGGTACTAATTTATCATTCGGCATTTTCTTTGTAAATAATCCAAAAGAATACAAACCCAATAAGGGGCCGTATGTGTATCCTGCTATTGTAAACAAATTATTAATTACTGCATCATTATTAACCAATTTAAAAATTACAATTACCAATAACAATATAAAAGCGAAAGTGATATGAACGGTATGCCGGATTTTAATTTTCTCTTGTTCCGATTTTAGTTGATTGTCTTTCAAACCTAGAAAATCAATGCAAAATACACTGGTCAGCGCAGTCAAAGC
>JAZKBX010000302.1:0-18962 GCA_040388455.1 Bacteroidota bacterium | reverse complement strand
TAATAAAAGAACATGAAGCAATATTTACACACTGTATTACACACTCTTTTGCTGGGAAGAACCGGGAAATGTGTTTTATTCCTGTTTCTGTTGCTTTTGATCACTGGGCTGCCTATTGGAAAGGGGTGGGGAGGCGCTTCTTTGTTTGCTCAGCAAGACCCTCAATACAGCCAATATATGTTTAATCAATTGTCTATTAATCCTGCTTATACAGGAAGCAAAGAAGGTTTGAGTACCGCTGTTTTTTTACGCAGCCAATGGACAGGAATTGATGGTGCACCAAAAACTGAAACAATCACTATACATGGTCCCATGCGTAAAAAGAAAGCCGGTCTGGGTTTCACTGTTATTGCGGATCAGCTGGGGCCTAAAAAGAGTATAGGCGCTTTAGGTTCCTATGCGTATCGTATTAAGATCAGAGACGGGAAATTATCTATGGGGTTGCGTTTTGGTATCTACCAATACAGCTACAATTACAATATTGAAAATTTCTATAAAGACCCTCTCGATAAATATAATGGGTATAACGCCTCCGTAATTGTTCCTACTGCTGATGCAGGGCTATATTACTATACAAATTCAATGTATGCCGGTTTTAGTGCAACACACTTATATAGTGGGCGTTTAACGAGTGTTGATAACCTGAATGGGACAGATTCGCAATTATCACCCCATTTGTTTTTTACCGGTGGTAAGGCTTTGCTGATTTCAAAAAAATTAATTTTTAGTCCCTCTTGTATGATCAAAGTGGTGAAAGGTTCACCTGTTTCTGCTGATCTTAATTTTAGTTTTTTACTTGAAAACCGTTTATGGCTTGGTCTCTCTCTGCGTTCAAAATATGGAATAGTTGCATATACTCAATTTAATATTACCGACAAATTTAAGATAGGTTATGCTTTTGATTTAGGAATTAATAAATTAGGCAGAGCAAGTGGTGGCAGCCATGAGATAATGTTAAGTTATGACTTTAAAATTTCAAAACCAAACTTTTTTTCACCCCGTTACTTTTAAAATTGATTTGCTAAGTAGTTTGTATTGATTGCAAACTACTTAATACATAATACATAATACTTTTTTGTACCAATTTATGAAAATAGCATTCTTCCATATATTTGTATTTCTACTGATTTGCACTTCCTCTTTTGCACAGCTTGAGAAAGCCAATAAATACTATACTAACAAAGAATATTCATTGGCCATCAAGCAATACGAAAACATTTTAAAAAAAGATGAAAGCCCCGAAGCACTTGAAAAAATAGCCAATTCCTACCGTTTAATAAAAAATTATAAACAAGCCGAATTATATTATTCCAGGCTGATGAATCAAAAAAATGTTAGTCCTATTAATCATCTTTATTATGGGATGGTACTTAAAAGCAATAATAAAATTGATGAAGCTAAAGCAGAATTTAAAGCCTACTCTGTGGCAGTGCCCGATGATAAGATTGGCAAACTGTTAATGAAATCATGTGATGATATTAAATTGCTTACAAAAAAAGCAAATCAGTTTGATGTAAGTCTTGTCCCTACTATCAACACAGAGCAATCCGAATTTGCTCCGGTTTTCTTTAAAAATCAACTTGTTTTTATTTCTGATAAGAATAAAAACCTGTTGAACGAAAAAGAAAATTTTCTGCACGTATATTTTAGTGAAATGAAAAAGGGGGGATCCGATGGAGCTGCTCAGTTTTCAGAGGAAGTGAAACCTTTCCCTTGGCCCGTCAACTCTGATTTTCACGATGGGCCGGTAAGTTTTAATGCCGAACAAAATATGGTTTTTATTACCCATGTGGATCTATTTAATAATAAAGACAAAAAGTTTGTGAACCGTACCAAATTGTATTTTTCTACTTTAAAAGATAACAAATGGGCTAAGCTAAAACCATTTCAATACAATAGTGATGAATTTTCTGTAGCACATGCAAGTTTTTCAGCGGATGGTCAGAAACTTTTCTTTGCTTCTGATATGCCCGGTGGACAAGGAGGTATGGATATTTACGTTTCTGAAAAAAATGGTGAAAATTGGACTACACCTCAAAATTTGGGTAACAAAATAAATACTGCCGGTGATGAGGTGTTCCCTTATTTGCGTAAAGATGGGGTATTATATTTTTCTTCCACTACACATGCTGGTTTTGGGGGGCTTGATGTGTTCTCTGCAACAAGTGTTAAAGGGAAATATTCGAATGTAAAAAATCTTGGGGCACTGATAAATTCAACTGCTGATGATTTTGGAATTGTTTTTTCTGATGATAACAATACCGGTTATTTTTCATCTGATAGAACGGGTGGGAAAGGAAGTGATGACATATACAGTTTCACCGCACTTAATAAATCAGTTGCTATTTCAGGTAAAATAGTGATTAGCCAGAATCTGAATACTCCTTTAAAAAATAATGACATAATGCTTTTATCCGAGGGTGGGCAAATTTTAAATATGTCTTCAACGGATAATAAAGGTTTCTTTAAATTCGAGGACCTGGATCCTGATAAAAAATACATGATAAAGTTGGATGACTCAGGTCCTAAATTTGTTGATAAAGCAAAATATTATTTAGCGAATGAAAAGGAAGTTTTTATTCGTGAAACTGGTATTGATGGTAAAGGAGGAAAACTTGTATTCCGCAATTTGCCTGCCGATCCAAATGCTTTGTCCGAAATTGCTTCAGATGGAGTGACCTTTGCAGGTAACTTATTAGTTGGAAAAAATTCAACAAAACCATTAACAAATACCAAGGTTAATTTATTGAATGAAAAAGGCGAAGTGGTGCAAACAGTATATACCAATTCTTTCGGTTCATTTGTATTCACAAATCTACCCTCGGATCAAAATTTTTTGGTGAAAGTGGATGAGAACGATACTCAATTACCTGCAAATACTAAAATTATTATGACCAATAAAAGCGGTAAAGAAATGCAGGCAACCGCTTCCGGAGATAAAGGCAGTTTTAAATTTTCATTTCTTGCCTCAGATAAAACCACTTTGAAATTAATGGAAGTGGAAGATACCGAATTGCGTCTTGATTTTAAAGGGAAATTAGTTTCAGATGATAAAACCCCCTTGGCAAATTCAACAGTTAATTTAGTGAACGAAAAAGGTGAAATATTACAAACTACTAAAACCGATGCATTCGGGGCTTTTAAATTTGAGAACCTTCCGGCAGATCAACATGTTTTGTTTCAGCTTGACGAAACAGATACACAACTTAAAAAGTTGAAAAAAATATATTTAACGGACAATAAAGACATTGTTGTTAAAGAGATCATTCGCAGTAGTGGGGCATTCAAGTTCAATATTTTGCCAAGTGAAAAGCAAAAGTTGGGAATTGTTTATGTTGACGATCCATGGTTAAAGGTATTGCAATTGAAAACCAGTGCTAATAAACAGGATCTGAAAATCATTGAAAATATATATTACGAGTATAGTAAATATGAAGTAACACCTGAAGCTTCAAAAATTTTATATAAAGTTATCGATATCATGGAAAAAGATCCGCAGTTGGTAATTGAAATTTCATCACATACCGATTCTCGTTCTTCTTCCGAAACTAATATGAAACGCTCTGAGCAACGGGCAAATGCGGCTGTTGACTATATTCTGAAAAATGGAATTTCTAAAGATCGTATTTCTGGTAAAGGGTATGGTGAAAGTAAATTGATCAATAGGTGTATTGACGGTGTTGAATGTACCGAAGAGGAACATGCCAAAAATCGTAGAACTGAATTTAAAGTATCCCGTAAAGAAAAATAATTGCCCCCAAGCCCAAGGGTTTTATCGTAACCTAAGTCTTGTATTGCTTCCGGTTTAGTTAATTATTGACTTTGCGAGCCGATTTTTATTAGACATTATATAAGTTAAAATACATTGTAATGTTTACAACGGAATTGATTGTTAAAATGCTTACACACAATTTTCTCGATAAGCTCGAAATGACCACGCGCGCGGTCATTTCGAGCTTGTCGAGAAAGTGAGGCTGATTATCATAACGCTTTAACTTATATAAAGTTTATTGTGTAGAAACCCTTTCCTATAAAAAGGCTCTTTGCATTTGTTTTTTTTATTATTTCCAGATTTCTCCAACCCATAAAATCAACATGTAAATGCAACTTAAAATGCATTAATTGCATCTTGGTTATAATCTAAAAAGCCTTAGCCGAATTTATTTTGTAACGAAAAAATCAATATATTTATCTCAGTTTATAACAAAATATTCAAACATGTCTAATGTTAAAATAACTATTCCGTTGTTTAACAGAACTTTCATGCTATTAATATTATTGTCACTCTCCATATTCACATATGGGCAGGAAATATGCAATAATGGGATAGATGATAATGGCAATGGATTGATCGATCTGAATGATTCTGTTGGTTGTTCTTGCACACCTCCTACACCTTCCCTGATAGCTAATGCTTCTTTTGAGTCAATGAACTGTTGTCCCAACACCTTCAGTCAGATGGGGTGTGCACAAGGCTGGGTGCAGGCTTCGAGCGCTACAGCGGACTATATGAATACATGTGGTATGGTTTTCGCAGGTGCCACAGCTGCCGGACTTGTTCCTTTTCCGGATGGAAATGGAATTGCCGGGGTGATCTCTGCTATTGGATATCAAGAGTACATAGGATCTTGCTTAATTTCGCCAATGCTGGCTGATACCGCTTATTCATTGGAAATGAGCATCGCTTCTACTCCCATTTCAAATATGGGGGGAGTATGTAATGGTGGGGTCATAAATTATCCTCCATCAGATATTGTTATCTATGGAAGCACAAGTTGCACTAATCTTCCGTTTGCCGGACAACTTTGTCCGCCTGCGCCATGGCAGGTTTTAGGAACAGCACTTTATACCCCCGTAAATACATGGGGTACGATCACCCTTAATTTTACTCCGACAGTAAATATAAATGCTATAATTTTTGGCTCGCCATGCACACTGCCGGCAGGCTATACAAACGGGCCTTGTTATCCTTATTTTTATTTTGATAATCTTTTTTTAAACAAAACAGCAGCTGTAAACTCCGCAATCATACAATCAGGTAATTGGTGCAATAATACTGCACTTCTTACGGGAAATGCAGTTACGGGGGCTACTTATCAATGGTATTTAAGCGGAGTTGCTCTGGTAGGGAAAACCGCCTTAACATTAGATGTGTCTGGAAACAGCTTGCCACAAGGGACTTATACCTTGGTAACTACAGTCGGTTCTGTTTGTTCTCATGCCTCCACCTCAGTTGCAGGATATTCTAATCCTCCTTCAATTTTTAATGCCGGTCCTTTCTGCACCTATGATCCAGCTGCAATTCTTAATGCGAATATTGCAGGCGGTGTTTGGAGCGGAACAGGTATTACTGATGCTGCAAACGGAATTTTTGATCCGGCAATTGCATCTTCCGGAAATAATTCAGTTTTTTATACCCTTCCCAGTTCCGGTAGTTGTCCCCGTGCGGATACACTCATAATTGTTGTTAATGATCCTCCTGTTTCAACTGCAGGGCTTGATACTACTATTTGTTCAGGAGCCTCAGGTAGTATCGGTGGGGCACCTGTAATAGGTTATTTATATTCCTGGACGCCTTCAACGGGATTGAGTAGCTCAATCGCTTCAAATCCGGCTATTACAGAAGTAAATGCCGGAACCACACCATTAGTTTTGAATTATTCAGTAATTACCACCGATGCGTTTTCGGGATGTATGTCATTGGATCAGGTAGTTGTTACGATAAATCCTACGCCTGCAATAACTCCGGCCGGACCTTTTTGTAACACCGATCCGGCAATAAACCTTACAACAAATATTTCCGGAGGTATCTGGTCTGGAACGGGAATTACAAATACCTCCACAGGGGCTTTTGATCCGGCACTTGCAACTCTTGGAAACAATTCGATAACCTATACTGCTTCTGGTATTTGTCCCGATTCCGACAACATTACAATTGTTGTTGGTGTTAAGCCTATATCTAACGCAGGTACTGATTTAACAATATGTTCAGGGACTGCAGGAACTATCGGAGCTCCATTAACAGCAGGCAATTCCTATTCATGGCTGCCCTCAGCCGGTTTGAGCAGTTCTTCCGCTTCTGATCCCGGTATTACAACACTTAATACCGGCACCACGCTTTTAGTAACAACCTATACGGTAACCACATCCGCCACCGGCACAAGCTGCCAATCAATAGATTCAGTAATAGTAACCGTAAATCCACAGCCTGATTTAGAAATAACTGATCCTGTTGCAGTATGCAGCCCTGCCACTGTTGATATTACTTTAGCATTGGTCACGTCAGGAACTACAGGGGGAGGGGTAATGTCCTATTGGTTAAATTCATTGGCAACTACAGCCTTATCAACACCGGCTGCAGTTGCAACAAGTGGTACTTATTACATAAAATTAACAGCCATAGGAGGGTGTACAGATATACAGCCGGTAATTGTAACAGTTAATCCCGGGCAAGCAACAAGTGCAGGTGCTGACATTGTTCTTTGTACCGGAGATACCGGAAATATAGGAGTGGTCGCAATTCCGGGGAATACATATTCCTGGAACCCTTCAGCAGGTTTGACAAGCGCCACGATCTCAAATCCTTCAATAACACTTACCAACTCAGGTACTTCTCCTGTAATAACAACCTACACGTTAACCACAACTTCTACGAGCTGTGTATCCACTGACACCGTAAATGTGACCGTTAATCCCTTGGCAACAGCTGATGCCGGGCCTGCTCAAACAATCTGCGCAAGCAGTGGTGCCACATTAGCCGGTGTTATTGGAGCTTCAGTTACCAGCGGAACCTGGAGCGGTGGAAATGGGACCTATGCACCAAACAATACTGATTTGAATGCAATTTATACTCCTGATCTGGCTGAAATTATTGCCGGTTCGGTATCATTAACTTTAACAACCAACGATCCTCCAGGGTCCTGCCTTCCTGCATCTTCATCGGTTACCATTTCTATTAATGTGCCGGCAATAATAAATGCAGGGTTGGATGATACCATTTGCATTGGTAGTACCGCTGTTTTAGCAGGTGTAATTGGTGGAGTAGCAACAAGCGGAACATGGAGTGGGGGAGGTGGAACCTATAGTCCTGATAATAATGCATCCAATGCTGTTTATACACCAGGTTTATCGGAAACACAAGCAGGCACGGCTTCTTTAGTTTTTACTTCTGATGATCCTGCCGGACCCTGTGCTTCAGCGGTTGATAGTATGATTATAAGCATAATGCCATCACCCATAGCCAATGCCGGGACAAACCAATCCATTTGTGAGGGTTCAGTAATTACTCTCGCAGGCACAATTGGAGGTTCGGCAACCAGCGGAACCTGGAGCGGTGGGAGTGGAACATATTCTCCAAACAGTTCAGTTTTAAATGCTGTTTATGACCCAAGTCCTGCCGAGTATGCTCAGGATTCGGTAGTGTTGACATTAACAACAGATAATCCTGCAGGGCCTCCATGTACAGCCAGTACATCAAATGTTGTTATCCATTTCTATAAAAGTCCCGTAGTTAATTTTACAGTTGATGATACTGCCGGATGCCCTCTGCATTGTGTGAATTTTAATGATTTAACTGTTGTTTCTGCCGGATCAACTATTGTTAGCTGGAACTGGAATTTTGGCGATAACAGCTCAGGTTCTGACATTCCGGATCCTTCCCATTGTTATTCACAAATAGGCACATACAATGTTACGTTAACAACAACTTCCAGTAATATGTGTTCCGGCACTTTATCAATTTCTCAAATGGTTGATGTGTTTTCTAACCCTGTGGCGGAGTTTGATGTTTCACCAAACCCTTCAACAGTGACGCATCCGGAAATTACATTCAGTGATCAATCATCAACAGATGTCAATAATTGGTTCTGGAGTTTTGGTGATGGAGATACATTAACAACAAATACTGCAAGTCCTGTACATTTATTTCCAAGTGATTCTGTAGGTATATATTATGCTTCTTTAATTGTTCAAAATGCTTTTGGTTGTTCCGATACAGCCATACATGAAATTGTGATCGGTCCTGAATTCAGCTTCTTTATTCCTTCTTCATTTACACCCAATAATGATGGGATAAATGATAATTTTTCCGGGCGTGGGGTGGGTATTATAAAATACGAATTAATGATTTTTGATCGATGGGGGAATCTGATTTTTTATTCCGAAGATCTGGGTAAAGCATGGGACGGTAAAGCCAATCGGGGCGCAGATAAGGCACAGCAAGATGTATATGCCTGGAAGGTGGTACTTACAGATGTATTCAGAAAAAAACATAATTATATTGGTACTGTAACAATTGTTAAGTAAAAAACATGATTTTTCCTGTTAACATTTTAATCAGTTGATTTTTTAGTGTTAAAGTCCAAATTTTGCCTTGAAAGAACTGAAATGCCTGGGAACTTTTTATTTCCGGATTTTTTTATAACTTTACCCTGTTCTTCATTAGTTGATTAATGTTTTTATGCCATTGCTGAATTTTGTAAATGGCGTGGAATCTTATTTTTATTACAAATTTTAATTCAGTCTTTTTGTTAAATATTGGATCTTCTATCTGATATTTTTATTAAAAAAAAAGGAAAACAGTTTTGTTTTTTTTCTAATTCAATATATATGAAGGCATTGTCGTAAGTTTATTTACAAGGTTTTTGAAGCATTTAATTTATAATAGTTTAATCCTTTTTTTTAATATGGAAAATAATATTATTTTTTTATCGAAATCTAAACTTATACTTGCTTTGGCCTTTTGGTCCTGCTTTTTTACTGTTCTGGCTCAATCAGAGGACAAATCATATCTTAAGCAATTTGATCCTGCTTCTAAAACAGGTATCGATAATTTTATTCCGATTTCAAAATATGGCCCTGTTGTAACGCTCTCCAATTTACCTGAAGCCATCAAAAATCCAACTTATTATCACAGTGCACGTTTTAGTAATTTAGCACTTGTTAATTTTCCTGACGAACTTTTCCTTTTTGTGAATTTGGAAGAAATTGATATTTCAGGAAATTCTTTAACTAAGCTGCCGTCCAGACTGAATGAATTAAAAAATCTAAAAGCGCTTCATGTAAATAAGAATCTGCTAACATCATTAAATACTGAAATAACGTCATGCAGCATGCTTGAAGTTCTTCAGATACAGGATAATCCTCTTGAAAGCATCAGTAAAGAAATTGAGAAAGTAACTACTCTCAAAGAACTTACAATTGGTGGGGTCTCGCGTAATTGTACTATTCCTGTTGAGGTATGGAATCTTACAAATCTTATAAAATTAAAACTTGTCAATGTAAATCTTACAGAAATACCACCTTCTGTTGCAGGACTCAAAAAGTTGGATGAACTTTGTTTGTCAAGCAATTCGATTACAGAGATCCCGGTTGAATTATATTTACTTACAAACATTACTTATATTAATCTTGGATATAATAAATTAAATGTAATTCCCTCTTCAATTAAAGCATTCGAAAATCTTGATTATCTCGGAGTATATTATAATCCTGTAAATAAATTTCCGGAAGAGATCGGCAACTTGAAAAAGTTGTCTTTTTTAAGTTGCTGGGGAACCAGCCTGCCTCCTGCTGAAATTGAAAAAGTTAAGAAGAAATTGCCTTTAACTAAAGTACACGACACAGAAACTGATCTTCATTGATTGAGTCAACTCAATTTGAAAAATGTAAATTTCAATAATACTGATTTAAATATCAAATTAATATTTTACAATGAAAAATAAAATTTACTTAATAATTTCTTTTACAATCTTATTTTTCGTGAATGCTCATTCACAAAATGTTACCGTAGAAATTGATGGTGATAATTTGTCTTATACCGAACCGGGGTGTGATGATTGTAATGGAAACCCTGATCCAAGCTGGAGGGTAAGGGCAACTACTCCTAGTGGTACTTATAATTGGAATGTTGATATTGATGAACTGTGCGGATGGTCAGGCGCAACTAATTTTACCTGGGTGGCTCCGCAAACCCAGTTAGCTACTGCTCCCATTTCTATTTCAATGGATGGCTGGGAAAGGGATAGTTGGTTTTGTGGCTCCGATGATAATGTTTGTGGCGGTTACTCCACACTAGGAACAGTTATAATAAATACCAATCCCCCATGCCAGTGGAATTACAATACCTATCAGAGAAATTGTGGTTCCGATCCTGGGACGTATGCTGTTAGATGGAGTTATTACTGGTTTTATCAAACCATACTTCCTGGTTCTATTGCTGTTGATGATACCATATGTGCCGGGGAAGATCCTGATAGCTTAAGCAGCATTACAGCCGGTACCGTTTATGCTACTTATCAATGGCAATACAGTGATGATAATGGTACTACATGGATCGATATTTTAGGTGCAACTGGTCTGAATTATGATCCACCGGTCGGGCTTGTAAATACACGATGGTTCAGAAGAAAAGCTTCTTCCTGTGGAGGTGTAGCAGATGTTTTTTCCAATATCGTTGTTATTACTGTTAACCCTACCCCGGTTGCCACTGCTACTCCAGCAACACAAATACTCTGTTCAGGAGATAGCTCTTCAATTGCCTTAACAAGTACACTGATAGGGACAACTTTTTCTTGGACGGTTGTAGAAACTACTCCTTTAGGCGCATTTGCAAACACTGATTCAACTATTACTCAACTTTTAACAACAACAGGAGTGGTTTCAGATACCGCCACATATACCATTACCCCTGCAACCTTGCTTTGCACAGGTGCTCCAATAACTGCAATAGTCGTTGTTAATCCAATCCCCGCTGCTTTTGCAACACCAACATCACAAACACTTTGTTCAGGGGATACCACCTCTATTGCATTAACCAGCAACGTGGTAGGTGCAACTTTTTCCTGGACAGTTTTTCTTGCAGGTGTATCAGGTGGTACACTTGGTTCTGATTCCAGTATGCTGGAACAGACACTTATAAATACAGGGACTACTCCTGGTACCGCTGTTTATGCAGTATCAGCAATAGGTAGCGGATGCCCTGGAGCACCTGTTAATGTTACAATTACTGTAAATCCTTTAGATGACGCATCTTTCACCTATACCTCTGCAACGTATTGTCAGTCAGGAACTAACCAAACGCCTACCATTACCGGATTACCGGGAGGTGTCTTTACATCTACTCCAAGTGGTTTGTCTATTAATCCTTTAACTGGTACTATCGATTTATCCACAAGTGCGTTGGGTGCTTATAATCTTTGTTATTCAACAAACGGAGTTTGCCCTCTTACCAGTTGTATTGTAATGACGATTACCAATGCTACTCCTTCTGCCATTTTCAGCTATATCGGTTCTCCATTCTGTCAAAATGGAATTAACCCTTTTCCGGTTTATGATGTTGGCGCAAGTGCCGGTATATTCTCTGCTACTCCTGCAGGTTTGGTGTTTGCACACGTTAATACAGGTGAGATCGATTTATCAGCCTGCGCACCGGGTACATATACCGTCACCAATACCATTCCGCCAAGTGGTTTTTGTCTTGGAGTGAGTGCTTCTACTATAGTTACAATAGTTCCTTCTGATGACGCTTCTTTTACATATCCATCTGCAACCTATTGTACTTCGGGGCCTGCCCAAACACCAACAATTACCGGCCTGCCGGGTGGTACTTTCTCCGCGGTTCCTGCGGGCTTAACGATCAACCCCGCAACTGGCATTATTGATTTATCAACAAGTGCTTTAGGCGCATACACGCTCTCCTATACAACAAATGGTTCTTGTCCGAATATAAGTTCAATAACAATGACAATTATCAATAATAATCCTTCTGCAGGATATAGCTATATCGGTTCTCCTTTTTGTCAAAACGGAAGTAACCCTAATCCACTTTTTGTTACCGGTGCAAGTGCCGGAATATTTTCTTCCACTCCGGTGGGATTAGTATTTGTGCATGTTAACACAGGGCAGATCGATCTGGCAGCAAGTGCGCCAGGTACATATACTATTACCAATAACATTCCTTCAAGTGGCTCATGTGGCCCTGTAAGTGCTGCAACCACTATAATAATAACTCCCGGTGATGATGCTTCTTTTCTGTATTCATCAGCCACCTATTGTACATCAGGAACAAATCAAACACCCGTAATTACTGGTTTGCCGGGCGGTACGTTCTCATCTACTCCTATCGGTTTATCGCTTAATGCAACAACCGGTATGATCACGCTGTCAACAAGTGCTCTGGGTGTTTATACGCTTTTTTATACAACAAACGGATCTTGCCCAAATACAAGTTCTATTACAATGACGATCACCAATAGTACACCGTTTGCAATGTTCAGTTATGCGGGTTCATCTCATTGCCAAAATGGAAGTAATCCTCTTCCGGTTTTTCCTCCGGGAGCAAGTGCTGGTATATTCTCCGCAACTCCTGCCGGTTTGGCTTTTGTGAATTTGAATACAGGTGAGGTCGACTTAGCTGCATGCACACCTGGTACATATACCGTTACCAATAATATTCCTGCAAGTGGCTTTTGCACCGCAACAAGTGCAACCACAACAATTATTATAAACCCTTCTGATGATGCTGCATTTACTTACACTTCTGCAACATATTGCCAGTCAGGGACTATTCAGGTACCTACCATTACCGGTTTGCCGGGAGGATCGTTTACCTCCATACCATCCGGTTTATCAATTAATCCGGTAACGGGTGCCATAAATTTATCATTAAGTGCTTTAGGAGTATATACACTTTCTTATTCCACTAATGGAGGCTGTCCGAGTACAAGCTCAATTACCATGACTATAATCAATGCTAATCCCGCGGCAAATTTTAGTTATACGGCATCTCCATTTTGTCAGAATATTAACAACCCTTTCCCTACTTTTGGTTCAGGTGCCAGTGCAGGCACTTTTTCTGCTACTCCGGTAGGGATAGTATTTGCGCATGTTAATACAGGTGAGATAGATCTGGCATCAAGTGCGCCAGGTACCTATACAGTCACAAATACAATTCCGGCAAGTGGTTCATGTGGCCCTGTGAGCGCAACTTCCACAGTTGTAATAAATTCAGCTGATGATGCATCTTTTGTTTATTCTTCAGCTACTTATTGTACCTCCGGAACCAACCAGACTCCAGCAATTACAGGTTTACCTGGAGGTGTTTTTTCTGCAATTCCTCCGGGTTTATCAATTAATCCATCAACGGGTGAGATCAATTTATCAGCTAGTAATACCGGTGCTTATACGCTTTCTTATACAACCAATGGTTCTTGTCCCAATACCAGTTCCATAACCATGACCATTATCAATAGCGGGCCTGACGCTGCTTTCACCTATTCAAGTGTTTCGTATTGCCAGAATGGAATTGATCCCTTGCCTATTTTTGGTTCAGGTGCAAGTGCAGGTACATTTTCTGCTTTACCGGTTGGTTTAGTATTTGTGCATGTTAATACTGGTGAAATTGATCTGGCATCCAGCTTACCCGGTACTTATATTGTTACCAATGATATTCCTGTTAGTGGCACATGTGGTTTGGTGAGCGCAACCACAACTGTTATTATTACGCCTTCTGATGATGCTTCTTTTACCTACCCTTCAGCCACTTATTGTACATCCGGGGTTGACCCAACACCAATAATTACAGGTTTGCCGGGTGGTACTTTTTCGTCTGTTCCTGTAGGGCTCTCAATTAATTCAACAACGGGTACAATTGATTTATCATCCAGTGCTTTGGGGGCTTATACACTAAGCTATTCAACATTTGGTACTTGTCCTAATACAAATTCAATTATTATGACAATTGCCGATAGTATCACTTCTGCTACTTTTAGCTATTCAGGCTCTCCTTTCTGCCCAAATACAACTAATCCTTTTCCAACTTTTGCGGTTGGCGCAAGTGCAGGGATTTTCTCAGCAGCACCTGCCGGATTGGTATTTGCGCATGTAAATACGGGTGAGATTGATTTAGCATCAAGTGCTCCCGGCACATATACTATTACAAATACAATTCCGCCAAGTGGTTTTTGTATTGGTGTGAGTGCAACAGCTACTGTTGTTATCAATCCTTCTCCTGTGGTTACTGCTACTCCTGCTTTTCAAAATATTTGCATTGGTGGAACCACATCTATTCTGTTAACCAGCTCAATGCCGGGAACAAACTTCGCCTGGACGGTTATCCAAACAGGTACTTCAGGAGCTACTCCGGGAGTGGGTTCCAGCATTTCTCAAACATTGAACATTACCGGTACAATTCAGGGGATAGCTACATACACAATTACTTCGGATGCAGGTGGCTGTATCGGGGTACCGGTGATAGTGCCGGTTACTGTTAATTTATTGCCTGTTTCAGATACTTCAGCGGTAGTAGTTACACTTTCCAATTGCGGTGGTCCCACAGGTGGAGTTTCTGGTATTACAATGGCTTCTGGTCAGGCCCCATTTCAATATGAATGGAAAGATGCAGGTGGAGCTGTTGTTGGAACCTCTGCTGATCTGAGCAATGTAATACCTGGTATATATACTTTAAGTGTTACAGATGCCAATGGATGTGTCATCACGGTGGGCTCTTTTACTGTAAATCCTACACCGCCAATTACAGCTCAGTTTACTGCAAATCCTTTAACGGGTGAAACTCCATTAACAGTTAATTTCACAAATACCAGCATTGGCGCAGCAAATTATTTATGGGAGTTTGGTACTGGCGATACCTCTAATTTAGTTAACCCTGCTTACGCATATCTTCCTCTTGGTATATCCACCGTTTGCTTAACAGCAATTAGTGCTACCGGTTGTATAGATACTGCATGCGCTGTAATTGATGTTTATCTTAATTCTGTTTTTATTATTCCAAATATATTTTCACCAAATGATGATAACCTTAACGATGTATTTACCGTTCAAGGAATTGGTTTAATTAAAATGGATGCAGAGATATATAACCGTTGGGGGCATAAACAATTTGAGTGGCATGCCGTTAATGGTGGTTGGGATGGTAGAACTGCCAGCGGATTGCAGGCTGCTGCAGGAACGTATTATTATATAATTAAAGCTTCCGGAATTGATGGTAAAGAATACTCAGAAAAAGGATTTTTTGACTTGGTCAGATAGTTTTTCTAAAGCGTTTTTTTTTATTTTTTTGCTTCGTGAAATAAGTTTAAATGGATAAAATTGCCCGATGAACAAAAATTTGATTATTTAAAGTTTTGTTATATCTTCGCATAGAACTAATAATAAGGAGTATGAAAAAGATCATTTATTTAATAATTCCGTTGTTTACACTGATTTTTTCGTTTTCATATAAAGCCGATGCTCAGGCTATTATTGCTGATTGGACGATCTTAAAGCTGGATGTAGCAGGACGGACAAATGTTGGTGGTGTTGAAGCATTTGCTCAAGTGCGTAAGTGCAAAGAGGACGATGTGGTATATCTTAAAATTATTAATCACAATGAACATACTGTAACTGTGAAATGGTTTGATGCCGTTCTTACTCCTCAGCAAATATGGATCAAGAAAGATAATGCTGCTGAACAAAAATCTTTAACAATTGAACCTAATAAAGAAGTGAAAGGTGATTGTGGAGCTGTCAATTATACAGAATGTGTAATTAAATTAAAAGATTTTATCGACAAGCCAGATTATTTCAGAGAATATGCCGTCTACCATTTTGAAGTTATAGCAGTTATGAAATAATTTTCAAGCCTTAAGAGCTTGACAAAATTTGGATCTGATACACAGCAATAACTAACAAATGATTATAAAAGCTACTCAATTCATGGGTCGTATTTCAAAAACTAACCAGAAGAATATTCTGGCTTCTCTGTTTTTGGCGTTTGTTCTTTTATTGCCTTTCGTTGGTGCTTCTCAAACTGCTTGTAGAACCGTAAGCTGGTCTTCTGGCTGGTGTACCATTTGTGGTGGGTCTTCTTATGCTTGTAATCCACCATGGTCCGGAAGTGGAAACTGGAACAATGGTATCCGCAATTTTACAGATCCTATCCCTGGCGGTAACAACATGACCAGTGTTTGTGTTACTGTTAGAAAAGCAGATTGTGGTTATGGAAGTTTATGCGTTTCAATAAATGGATTTACTTTACAGTGTAAGCCTCCGATAGGAGACTGTTGGTGTGGCAACTGTTGGCCTCAAACCTATTGTTTTACCGGAGTAGTTCCAGGTTACAATTATGGTGGAACCAATAGTATACAAATCACTATTAGTGGAGGTGGCGGTTATCAAGCTGTTTGTGTTACTGATGCAAACATCTGTTTCAATTATGCACCTTCCTGTATACAATCCAGTGCTCCCTCATCTGCAAGCGCAAGTCCTAACCCTACTTGCGGTGGTTCAACAACTTTAACCAGAGGCGGTGGTTCATTGGGAACAGGCGCTTCATGGAATTGGTACTCTGGTGGTTGTGGTGGATCTTTTGTTGGTAGCGGTTCTTCAATTAATGTATCGCCTTCATCCACTACTACTTATTATGTAAGAGCACAAGGTAATTGCAATACCACATCCTGCGCTTCAGTTACTGTTACTGTTAATACGCCATCTTCTGCTCCTTCATCTGCTTCGGCAAGCCCTAATCCCCTTTGCGGAGGTGGTTCAACAACATTAAGTGTAGGAGGAGGTTCGCTCGGAACTGGCGCTTCCTGGAATTGGTATGCGGGTAGTTGCGGGGGGACTTTTGTAGGCACCGGCTCTTCAATAAGTGTATCACCCGGAACAACAACTACCTATTTTGTGAGAGCACAGGGTACTTGCAATACTACAGCCTGTGCTTCTGTTACTGTTACGTCTGGTGCTATCTCAGTAGCCCCGGTTTCAGCAACAGCAAGTCCTAATCCTACTTGTGGTGGTTCAACAACTTTAACACAAAATGGTGGTTCGCTTGGATTAGGCGCTTCCTATAAGTGGTTTTCAGGAGCTTGCGGTGGAACATTGATTGGAACGGGCTCTTCAATAAACGTTTCTCCATCATCCACTACCACTTATTATGTTCATGCCTCAGGAACCTGTAATACTACTGCTTGTGCACCCGTTACTGTTACTGTTAATTCAGCGCCTGTCGCTACAGCATCCCCATCAACTCAATCGATATGTTCTGGTGGTACTACTTCTGTTGGCTTAACAAGTTCTATTGGTGGAACAACCTTTACCTGGACAGTTGCTCAATCAGGTGTTTCCGGAGCTACTTCCGGAAGTGGTGCTTCTATTGCTCAAACGCTGTCAACCACAGGACCTGTTACCGGAACTGCAGTATATACAGTAACACCTACTGCCGGAGGTTGTGTTGGAAATTCAATAAATGTAACTATTGTTGTTAATCCAATACCCACTGCTACTGCAATTCCATCCACTCAAATAATTTGTTCCGGTGGTGTCACCTCTATTTCATTAACAAGTAATGTATCAGTTACATCCTTTAATTGGACTGTAGTTCAAACAGGGGCTTCTGGCGCTGCCAATGGTTCCGGTTCTACTATTTCTCAAACAATTGTTGCTACAGGAACGTCTCCCGGAACAGCTGTATATACAGTTGTTCCTTCCACTGTAACGTGTACAGGTCCTCCGATCACTGTAACAGTAACTGTTAATCCAAAGCCTGTTGCAACTGCAATTCCTTCCACACAAACAATTTGTTCCGGAGATGCAACTGCAATTTCCCTTACAAGCAATATTTCCGGGACTGTATTTAATTGGACAGCTGTTCAAACCGGTGTTTCCGGAGCTTCTGCTGGGAGTGGTGCCACAATTGGTCAAACATTATTAGCAACAGGTACCACCACTGGTACTGTAACCTATACAGTTACTCCCTCCGTGGGTACTTGTTCAGGAATTCCTATTTTAGTGACTATTAGCGTAAATCCAAAGCCTGTTGTAACTGCAACTCCTTCATCACAAGCATTTTGTACCGGTAATTCCACATCTATATCATTATCAAGCAGCGTACCGGGGACTACTTTTTCCTGGACAGTTGTTCAAACAGGCGTATCTGGAGCTACACCAGGGGCTGGTTCAAGTATTATTCAGGCCTTATCTACAACCAGCTCTACAATGGGTACTGCTGTATATACCATAACTCCAACCGTTCCCGGAAGTGGCTGTACAGGAGTCCCAATAAATGTTACAATTACCATTAATCCATACCCTCTTGCTATTGCTACGCCAACCTCACAAACGATTTGCTCCGGAAGTACTACAGGGATCTCTTTAACAAGTAATGTTAGTGGCGCAACTTTCGCATGGACCATTAGCCAAAATGTAGTGAGTGGTGGATCTGCTGGGACTGGCTCATCCATTACTCAAACATTAACAACTACAGGGTCAACAGCCGGATCAGCGGTTTACACCATCACGCCTTCTGCTACTGGTTGTGTCGGTTTTCCTATTTCTGTTATTGTAAATGTAGATCGTACACCAATTGCAACTGCCACCCCAACTGCTCAAACAATTTGTGCCGGAGATGCAACCGCAATTACGTTAACAAGTGATATCCCGGGAAGTACTTTCGCATGGACAGTTGCTCAAACAGGTGCTTCCGGTGCTTCTCCCGGAGGCGGTTCTGCCATTACTCAGATTTTATCGGCAACAGGAATAACAGCAGGTACAGTAACCTATACAATTACTCCTACTTCAGGGAATTGTCCCGGTGCACCAATTACAGTTACTATTACTGTAAATCCTAAACCTATTGTTACAGCAACCCCTGCATCTCAGGCAATTTGTTCAGGAAACAGCACGGCTATTGCATTAACAAGTAATATTGTAGGGACTACTTTTTCCTGGACCGTTAACCAAACCGGTGTTTCAGGTGCAACTCCGGGTATAGGATCAAACATTGCTCAGGCCTTAACACTTACGGGATCTGTCCCGGGTAGCGTAGTTTATACCGTAACCCCTTCTACTTCCAATGGATGTTTAGGAACTGCCATCACTATTGTAGTTACCGTAAACAAAGCAGATAACCCTTCATTTAATTTTGCTTTTTCAACCTATTGTCAAACAGAGCCTAACCCAACACCTGC
>JAZKBX010000301.1:0-12346 GCA_040388455.1 Bacteroidota bacterium | reverse complement strand
ATGTGCCAATATCTCCTGTGGCACCAATTACCCCTGTTGCACCGGTTATCCCTGTTGAACCTACTGCACCTGTCACACCAATTGCTCCCTGATCGCCAGTTGACCCTGAAGAACCGGTTGACCCTGTGACCCCTTGCGCCCCGGTGGTTCCACCATTAGCGGCATATAATGCATAAGGAACGCTCATTAACTGTTGCGTGCCCATTAACACATAATTGGTTCCCCCGGCTACATCCATACTTATTTCAATAAAATAAGGACCGGCAGACCAATCAATAGCATTAAATGTTCCGTTCACCACCGTGCCTTCACCTATTATTAAATTAAGCAAGCCGATATTGCTTGACGTAACTGTATGTGTTTCGGAGTATTCGATTGTACCGGTAGCAGTACCTTGGCGCAAATTTATTTTTAATCCAATGCTTTGATTTGTTACCGCAACTCCTGAATTATTACGTGCCACTGCCTGGTAATTAAACCCTTGTGGAGCCTGAGCTTTAAGTGTAAAGCCAATGGTTAAAAAAATTGAAAGAATAAGTATTGCTTTTTTCATTTTTTATTTTTTTTTGTTTGGTTTAGCAACTATTTTAATTTTACTATTCGATAAGATTTTCCTTTTGTGTTTTTGTTATGAATTTTCATTAAATATGTTCCGATATCATACTTATTCATATCTATTTGACACAGTGTTGCATAATTCGATTCCTGTATTAAAAGTAATTTCCCATCAATGGAATATAATTCAATTAAATTATTTTCATTTGCCTTTTCAAATTGGATATTTAAGAGATCTATAGCAGGGTTTGGAAATATGTTAAGACCATAAGTATCATCAAAATTATCAATGGAAGTTACATTCAAATTGTCCTGGTGAAATCCTTGGCTTAATGAATTACTGCCGTTAGTGAGCGAGGAAGTTGAAAGTTCACCTAATGTCCAGTCCAACTGATTGGAACCATTTGCAAAACTAGTCCCAGAACTTGATATTACTTGCGGAGATAGTGATTGTGCAATAGAGTAGTGTATTGCACAAAACAGAATTAGAGAAAACAAAATTCTTTTCATGTTGATGAATTTTACTGTTAAGTAAAAATAACACATTTTTGTTAGGTTCAACAAGAATGACTAAATTTTATTTAGATCTTTTATGCTCAATTTAAATTAAATATTCTTATTAAGAATCATGAAGTAATGGGATGCGAAGTTGTCAATCCAGAGCGGGTAAAATGGAGGGCTGTTTTCTTCACTTCATAAAGATGAGGCTCGGTTCCACTCATCGGGGCCTTCGCTCACATTTAAAAGTAATAGTTATTCGAATTCTTAATAATTTTGAGTGCTTTGGATTTTACCATTCTCAGCCCAGAATGTCCATCTGCCCGCTTCTATGTCATTTGAATAAAAGCCTTCGTAACGTTTTTGTTCGTTATCATACCAGGTTGTAGTTTTTCCATTTTTCTTTCCATCTTTAAAAGTTGTTTCGCTCCATGGTGAACCATCTTCATACCAACTTTTCCATAAGCCATCACGCTTTCCATCTATCATCATTCCTCGCATTTCAATTACACCATTTTTGTAATATTTTATGTATTCACCATTTTGAATAACTGAATCTTTTGTTTCAGTAAAAATAAAATCACTTTGAATGGTGTCTCGTTGTACCTTTTTATTTTCAACAGTTTCAGATGGTTCCATGCATGACAAAAGCCCGGTTAAAATAAGTAGGGTTGTAAAAAAACGTGTTTTCATTTGTGATTTTTTTAAATATTGCTGAAGATTCTTAATTTTTCCGCTCAGTTGTATATTTAACCAATTCAAGTAAGGATGTTTTTGAAACACAGTCCGGAAATGTGGAAAGTATTTCTAATGCCTTGTTTTTGTATTCATTCATTTTAGTTTCAGCATATTGTATTCCTCCGCTTTTAATAACAAAATTAATTGCTTCGGCCACTTTCTTCGGATCATTATTGTTGTTTTTTACAATATTGATGATCTTGCGTTTATCCCAAAAGGTTGCATTGTTCAGTGCATATATCAAAGGCAGGGTCATTTTTTTTTCTTTGATATCAATACCGGTAGGCTTGCCGATATTGGTTCCATCGCCATAATCAAATAAGTCATCTTTGATCTGAAAAGCAATGCCTACGGCTTCGCCAAAAGTTTGCATCCTGGTAATAACTTTTTCATCACTTGTAACCGATGCCGCTCCACATGCGCAACAAGCTGAAACTAAGGAAGCCGTTTTTTTACGAATAATGTCAAAATAAACCGTCTCATCAATATCAAGTTTGCGTGCTTTTTCAATTTGCAATAATTCACCTTCACTCATTTCCCGCACTGCATTTGATACGAGGCCTAACAGATGAAAATCTTTATTGTCGATAGAAAGCAATAATCCTTTCGACAATAGAAAGTCGCCAACCAATACTGCAATTTTATTTTTCCATAATGCATTTACCGAAAAAAAACCTCTGCGAACATTTGAATCGTCCACCACATCATCGTGTACTAAAGTGGCTGTGTGTAAAAGTTCTATTAAGGCTGCTGCTCGGTAGGTTGATTCATTCATTTCGCCACATACCTTGGCGGATAAAAAGACAAACATCGGGCGCATTTGTTTGCCTTTACGTTTAACAATATATCGAGTGATCTTATCAAGTAAGGGGACAGAACTTTTCATGGAAGATTTAAACTTCAATTCAAATTCTGCCATTTCATTGGCTATTGGTGCTTTTATTTCACTAACTGTCATAAAGAAAAGATTTTATTTTACCACAACGTACAGCTCGACACATTTGCAAATTATTTTACTTTCATTTTTCTTTTCTCTAGTCCTTCTTTGTTTTTATTTGCAAGCTGTCCGCAGGCTGCATCAATATCTTTACCCCTGCTTCTTCGAACATTTACAATGATTTTTCTGCTTTCCAGATAGTTTACAAAAGCATCTAATCGTTCAGGAGTGGTCTGCTTAAATTCACCATCATCAATCGGGTTATATTCAATGATATTTAATTTACAAGGGATGTGTTTGCAAAAATCAGCTAACTCTTTTGCATCTTGTAAACCATCATTAAAGTCTTTAAATGCAATGTATTCATAGGTTACGCGAGTCCCTGTTTTTTCGTAAAAATATTTTAATGCTTCTGCCAATACTTCCAAAGTATTGGTTTCGTTTAAAGGCATGATCTGGTTCCTTTTTTCATCATTCGCTGCGTGTAATGATAATGCTAAATTAAATTTTACGCCATCATCGCCTAATTTTTTGATCATTTTGGCAACACCTGCAGTACTCACAGTTATTCGCTGTGGGGACATGTTCAGCCCTTCCGGGGATGTTATTTTAAAAATGGAATCCATTACGTTTTTATAATTGAGCAATGGCTCTCCCATACCCATATATACTATGTTGGTAAGAGGGGTATTGTATTTTTCTTCGGCCTGATTTTTTATTAAAACTACCTGGTCATAAATTTCATCGGCATTCAAATTACGTAAACGCTCCAGCTTACCTGTTGCACAAAATTTACAAGTTAAACTACATCCAACCTGTGAGGAGATGCATGCGGTCATTCGTGTATTGCTTGGGATCAAAACTCCTTCCACAATTTTCCCATCGTAAAGCTTAAATGCATTTTTAATAGTGCGATCCTTGCTGATCTGCATATCATCAACGGTAACAGCATTTATTAAAAAATGAGTGTTTAATAATTCTCGTGTTGTTTTAGACAGGTTGGTCATTTCATCAAACGTACGAGCAGATTTTTTCCAAAGCCACTCGTAAACTTGTTTAGCACGAAAAGCCTGGTCACCATTTTCGGTGAAAATTGTTTTTAACTCATCAAGGCTAAGTGCCCTTATATCCTTCTTGGTATTCAAATCTGGGTTTTTATTGGATTACAAATTTACAAATAGATATTGATATATAAGGCAGAATATAATTTCGTATTTTCGTGTAAAATAGTTGAGTTTATGCGCAAAATTTCTGCTGATTATGTTTTTACAATTTCCTCAGAGCCCATTAAAAATGGTGTAATTGTTATCGATGATGATGGTACTGTATTAGATGTTACTAAAGGGAATCAGGAATTAAGAAACAAGAAACAAGATCCGGAGATCGAATATTATGAGGGGATTATTTGTCCGGGTTTTATTAATACCCATTGCCATTTAGAACTTTCTCATTTGCGTTCTCAAATTCCAGAAAGAACGGGAATAGCGGGATTTATCAAAGAAATTATTTCCAAACGATCAGGCTTTTCGAATGAGCAGATACAAGAGGCGATTGCAGCGGCTGAAGCAGAAATGATAAAAAATGGAATTGTTGCAGTAGGGGATATCTCTAATAACAACAATACATTTAAGCAAAAGGGAAAAAGAAATTTATTGTATCACACGTTTATTGAAGTTTTTGATCTGAATCCTGATAAAGCTGATGAAGTTTTTGAAAAGGCTATTGCTTTAAAAAAGGAAATCAACGAGATATTAAACGTTGAACTTTCTAGCTCAATAGTACCTCACACTCCATATACTGTTTCTGAAAAGTTATTTGGATTAATTAATGAAAATACAATTGAAAACGATAGTATTTTAAGTATTCATAACCAGGAAAGCCAGGCAGAAAACGAGTTGTTTATTTCAAAATCTGGATCATTAGTGGAGACATTCAAAAAAATGGGTGTAAATACTGATCTGATGCGTCAGACAGGGCTAAATTCTTTGCGATCCACGCTGCCTTTTCTTAGCTTTGAGAGACTTTTATTAGTTCATAATACGTTTACTTCAAAAGATGATGTAAGTTGGGCCAAGAAACAAATAGGTAACCAAGAACCAAGCATCAAGCATCAAGACCCAAAATCCAAAATCCAAAATCCAAAATCTCAAATTCTATATTGGTGTACCTGCCCCAATGCCAATATGTATATCGAAAATAAATTACCAAACTATAACTACTTTATCGAAGAAAACGTTCGTGTAACCATTGGTACCGATAGTTTAGCGTCCAACTGGAGTTTGTCGGTTTTGGATGAATTAAAAACAATCGTAAAACAATATCCCGAAATTCCTTTACAAACCTTGCTTTTATGGGCAACAAAGAATGGTTCTGATTTTTTAGGTTTTACACAATACGGAACAATTGAAAAAGGTAAAAAACCGGGATTGAATTTGCTGAAAAATATCGATGGATTAAAAATTACTGAGAAAACGGAAGTTTTTAAATTGGTTTAAATTTACTTTGGTAGATTACCATGTAATTGTTACCTGGCCGTTACCGGCCTGCACACCACTTGTTGTTGAGCCACCGGCCGGCACTAAACTGGAGCCACCAGCACCACCACCCCAACCACCGCCACCACCGCCATAGTAGCCGCCACCGCCACCACCGCCACCAGTTCCGCTTCCTGCATCACCACCTGTGCCAAAAACACCCGCAGAACCAGCTGCATAACCAGTCCAGACTCCTCCTGCGCCACCACTAGATTGCGTTCCTCCTGTAGCGGCAGTTTCGGCACATACAGGATAGGATATTCCAGTAAGACCTCCTCCATTTCCACCATTGTCGCAGGTGCTATTGTAATTATATCCTGTTCCTCCTCCTCCTCCGGCAACAACCAAGCGGTTGCCCAATGCATAAGGTGTTCTACGAATGTCAGATGCTCCACCACCTCTGTTCTGCAAGTTTCCATACATACATGTTGTGTTTCCACCTCCATTATACCCTCCGGTGGCACATCCCGCACCGGCACCTCCAACATAAATATAAAGTACTTCGCCTGTGGTAACTGCTATTGTCCCTTGAACACGACCACCTCTTCCACCAAAAGATACACCACCGTTATCCCCCCCCTGGCTACCTTTTACATCTATTGTAATACTGGTAACGCAGGCAGGGACTGTCCACGCTTGTGCAGCACCTGTGTAATTAAAGGTAAGTGTGCCAGATCCTCCCCCCCCGGCAGTTATAGTTGGTGTGCAGGGGCAGCCCTGTTGCAAAAGCGTTGGCGATAGAACGGTTAGATTTGCCCCAGTTTGTACCTCAAGATTAAGGAAACAAGCGGTGGCGGAAACCGTTGGTTTGTTTGTTACCGAAGGGATTATTACATTGTTTGAACAAGTGGGCACAGCATTGGTGCTCCAGTTACAGGCTTTGTGCCAATCGGTATCCACAGCCCCTGTCCAAACAGTTTGTGCAAGGCCGATTGCAACGATTTGCAAAAAAAATACAATGATTATAATTATGTTTTTCAATTGGGTTGAATGTTTATTTTGTTTTAACAGAAACATCCCCTTTCAAATCTTTGCTGATGAGTCCTTTTTCAATAAGTGCATTGAGCAGAAAATCGTATTTTTCAGAGTTTGTTGTGTTTATTATTTGTTGTTTGTCGTTTTCTGATTTCAGATTACTGATTGTTTGTTGTTGTTCTTTAATGGCTTCAATAAGTACTCCTACCAATTTAGAATATTCAACAGATTTATAACCATCGGCATCGGTACTCACCACTTCTGGAAATATTTTTTCAATCTCCTGCGCTATAACTCCTACCTGATGGGTAGTGTCAAAATTACGGTCTTTAAATTCATCGCTGCGCCAATTGAAATATACCCCACGCAATTGCTCTACTTTAGCAAGTGCATTGCTAATGGTCATAACATCTTTTTTGAGCCGTATGTCGGAAGTTTCATTGATATTATCAGTTTTTATTCGTCCGACAACATGAAGTTTATAGGTAGGGGCAGTTGTGCCGATACCAACATTGCCGTTTGCCATATACATTGTCTGAAAATAGGTACCGGCATTATTTGTAGTATTAAAAGCCATGGCTCCACCATTAGTTACAAACCTAATGTAAGATTGCCCCAAAGCGGCATTGATCCTTCCAAACCCTGCAGGAGCTCCGCCATCATTTGTCACATTAGTTCCAATTCCTCCAGCGTCCCAAGTAATTCCAGGTTCTGAAACCCAAAGTTGAAGGTTTACCTCTCCTGTACCACCTCCATTGCTTCCAGCGGGTAATGTTAAACGAGTTTGTGTTGTACCGTGTGCGCCAGCAATATTTAAACGCGCAGTCGGACTTGTTGTTCCAATGCCGACATTGCCAGCAGCATCAATTCTCATTCTTTCTGCGCTGCTCGTATAGAAAGCTGTATAGGTGTTTGCTGCATTTACTGCACCACCGCTTAGGATAGACCAACCACCAGCACCATGAAGTACTCCTATGCCACTTGCATCTGCATAGAAATATCCGTAAAGAGCTCCACCATAAGCATTTCTTAATCTTAAACCAGTTGCCCCTCCAGCCATACCAATGTTCCAGTAAGCTCCGTCTGAATAAAAGTGATTGCCCGTAGCCTGGTTGTATAAGCCAATGCCGGAATTGTTATTTCTAAACCAACCGTTATTGTAGGCTTCTCCAATGTTTGAAATTTGATTCGTTGCCATGTTTAACGTTGTAGTTGCTGTATGATTACCAAGGTTATCACCATAACTGCCTATATTGGCGGTTGTAATAAATTCTCTCCAAGGATTCCATGTAGCAATATCTCCATTACGTGTCCTGTATGCTATCCCACTACCACCATAAGAACTATTGACCTGAAGTCCATAATTTGATGCATCAAAATGAACAATTGGACCTGTAAAAGGAGCGTTTACTGAATATGTGAATCCAGATCTATTAGCTGTCATAGAATTTGCATCTAAAGTAAATCCTTGGTATTGCATGAATGAAGTAGCAGGTAATCCACCAACAGTGGCTGAATTGCCTGTGGTATTATCAGACACTCTCGAAGCATCAACCCTAACACCATAGGTGTTTGCTCCATTCCAGCCCATTAAAGTAGGGTAGGAAGGCGTCCATGCATTTTGTGAATTCGTATTACTTATTGCACCACCATCTGGAGATGTACCGGCTGATGCATCAAATATCGTATGGTTATTACCATAGTTTTTCCAGGATAATTGTTCTGCTACAAAGTTTCGGTGAACACCAACCCAGGCTGTTCTGATAGGTATAGTTGTAATCTGGCTCCATGTATGGGTGTGTGATGGCAGATCACCAGCCTGTATTGCTGAAGAAACAAAATTGCTACCATTACCGCGTAAGTAATTACCGCTTGCCGCAGCACTAGAAACCTGGTATCCAACATTAGAATTAATAGAACTGCTTGCTGTAATTGTTCCGGCACCTGCTGATCCTAATCCTCCGGATGCAATACCGCCATCGGCTCTTAAAAAGCCCGGAGTATAAGTTCCGCTCGCAAAGGAAGCTTGTTGGTTTAGTCGTAACCAGGAATCAGTTGCGTCAATGGCATATTTACCATTGCCCAAAAGATAGTTTCCAAAAGTGAAATTTCCTTTAATTTGCATATTACCGGTAGTACATTCTAGTGCAGCAACCGGCACCACCCCATTTACACCCCAGGTCCAGCCCCGATTTACCTGATTATTCATGTTCATCTTTATGCTATAATCTGTAACAGGGCCGTAGTGGTATTCAGCCGCATTACCCATGTGAATCTTGTAATTGTCATCTTGCCAAAATCTTATTCCATTTCCATCACCGGCAGTTACATTCACAAATGTGGCATTGGAAATCTGATTCCCAGCCATGGCGAGGGTAGTGGTAGCAGTATGATTACCTAAATTGTCTCCTGTAGGGGCAGTTATTCCTAAAAATGTCCTTACTGAAGCTGCATCTCCGGTGCGATGAAAATTATCACCCGATTTTACCACAATGCCGCTTACAGCCTGAGCTGTGCCCGTAAATCCATTATCTGTAGTATTTATATAATCAGTGCCAATATATCCGGAAGGCACGTGTAATTTGAAGGTTGGGCTCGTGGTTCCAATACCTACGTTCCCACCACTGGGATTAATAAATGTGTTAGAGGCTGTATAATTTCCTAAATAGATATTCTGACCAGTACCAGCATCGAGGTGTAAATTACCATTTGTAGAAATAACTTGTGAAATACCTGCGGCAACTTGGGTTGTACTTGCACCAACGTAAAGTTTCCCTCCCCAAGTTGCATTAGGTCCGAAAAGAGCCAATGAGCCATCGCCTGAGCTAACATGAAGTTTTGCAGTAGGAGAAACTGTTCCAATACCAACATTACCAGCTCCATCGATATACATTCTTTGAGTACTATTTGTTCTGAAATCCAAATAAGTGTTAGCAGTACTTACGGCCCCCCCGGCTAATATTGCCCAGCCTCCTGCTCCATGAAGTATACCTATACCACTGGCATCGGCATAAAAATAACCATAAACGGCACCTGCATAAGCATTTCTTAATCTTAGTCCCGTTGAACCACCCGCCATACCAATGTTCCAATAGGCTCCATCAGAATAAAAATGATTAGAAGTAGCCTGATTATATAAGCCAATGCCTGAATTATTATTTCTAAACCAACCGTTATTATAGGCTTCTCCAATGTTTGTAATTGTATTTGCATTCATGTTGAGCGTGGTAGTAGCAGTATGATTACCCAAATTGTCTCCGTTAGGTGCAGTTATTCCTAAAAATGTTAAAACAGATGCAGCATTAGATGTCCTGTGATAATTATCTCCCGATTTTACTACAATACCGCTTACCGCCTGAGCATTTCCGGTAAATCCATTATCTGTGGTGTTTATATAATCGGTTCCGATATATCCTGAGGGCACGTGTAACTTGAAAGTGGGGTTTGTTGTTCCAATTCCAACATTGCCACCACCACCTTGTAATATCAAATTTTTCCATGCAACACCGGAGTGAAGAGAACTGATAAAACCTGCATCAATTGTATTGTCGTAACCAAATGAGACTTTTTTTGCCGGGACTGTAGTGTTGGTTACCATAAGAGGTCCTGTTTCAGCATTCCAGGCAGAGCTCCCTTGAACATCTAATTTACCGGCTGGTGCTATGGTTCCGATACCAACATTACCAGCGTTATTTATTCTAACTCTTTCAACACCATTCGTGTAAAAATTAGTAATACCATGAGTAAAGGTGGCAGAATTTTTATTCACCTGACCAATTGTGAAAACCCCGGATTGTGCTGCAGTTACCCCCGGTGTGTATGTTAGCCCTAAATATCGATCCCAATCACGAGCGTCAGCCAGATATAAATTGCCGGTGCCTGCGTGCATCCAAAGGCCACTTTCCCCCGACTGAAGGGTTGTTGAACCACTATTGGAAATAACAACAGTACCGTTTACATCTAATTTCCCAGCTGGTGCTGCCGTTCCAATTCCAACATTAGTCCCATTGTCAAAAATAAGAGAATTACCAAGTGTAGTTCCATTCGGTGTCCATTTTGGCACATAGTTAAGAGTTCCGCTACCAGTTATAGTTCCAACAGTTGGAGTAACCCATGTTGCTAAACCTGTTGCATCGGAAGTTAATACTTTACCGGCTCCGGGAGTCCCGCCAGTAATTTTGACCTGTCCTGCAACTTCTAACTTTGCACCGGGAGTTGTTGTTCCTAAACCGACATTTCCGGCAGTTGTAATGAAAAGGTCGGAGGATGCATCACTATGTCTTAGATCAATGGTTGAACCTACTAATCTTGTTGGTGTATAGGCTCCTCCGGTGCGGTCGTAACCGAAGAAATAAGAATATCCACCGGAAACACCTATTTCGGAACCTTGCCCTGCACCTGTTCCAATCAACCATCCGGTTGCTCTAACCATATTGTTTGATTCTATATCACCAACAACTTTTAATTTTAAAAGTGGAGATGCTGTACCAATTCCTACACTGCCATCAATAATTCCATTACCGTAAGAATGGAAAAGACCATCACTAGATCTGATTTCAAATTTTACTGCAGGTGTTGCCGTATTTGCTGCCGATTCAAACGTCCATCCATATCCGGCCACGTTTTCTATGTAATTTCTGAGTGCCCAGCTTGTCACAAATGAGCCTGAAGGAGCTGTCAGATCTCCATGAGGTCCGGTACTTGTAGCTCCTCCCGGAGACATATATGTGCTCCAGCTAGGGTAAGATTGTGAATACCAGGAAATACCACTATTGGCAAATCCAACGCGGTTAATATCCAGATAAGAGTTAGATAATCTGAGGGCACCTCCATTAACTTCAAGCTTACCTCCGGGAGATGCTGTACCAATACCTACATTACCATTGGAAGCCATAATTCTAACGCGTTCAAGAGGAGTATTAATAACCCCACTTGTTTTGATCACAAGATCCTGTACATCTTTGGTCCCGATATAATTAGTACCAGCAACGGTTCCTGCATTTCCTAATAGTGCCCAGGCATTTAATGCCCCATCAGCACCTGTTGCACCAATGTCACCTTTTGCACCAGTTGATCCTGTAGAACCAGTTCCTCCTGTTGAACCTGTAGAACCAGTTGAACCGGTTTTACCAGTTGACCCGGTTGATGCAGTTGATCCGGTTGCCCCTGTAGAGCCAGCACCTCCTGTTGAACCTGTTGAACCGGTAGATCCAGTTGAACCAGTTGATCCCGTAGAACCTGTTGATCCGGTGGAGCTCGTTGAACCTGTTGAACCTGTTGAACCTGTTGAACCCGTTGAGCCTGTTGAACCTGTTGACCCAGTAGAACCAGTACTTCCAGTTGAGCCAGTACTTCCAGTTGAGCCAGTAGAACCTGTTCTTCCTGTAGAACCAGTAGAACCTGTGCTTCCCGTAGAACCTGTTGATCCGGTATTCCCTGTAGAACCAGTATTGCCAGTTGAACCAGTATTGCCGGTGCTTCCTGTTGATCCTGTAATTCCTGTTGCACCTGTGCTGCCTGTTGATCCTGTAGAACCAGAGCTACCTGTTGATCCGGTTCTTCCAGTTGAGCCGGTAGAGCCAGTATCTCCAGTAGAACCAGTAGAACCTGTACTTCCCGTGAAACCAGTATTTCCTGTTGAACCAGTGTTACCTGTTGAGCCCGTAGAACCTGTTGAACCGGTGCCTCCTGTAGAACCCGTACTTCCAGTTGAGCCAGTAGAACCTGTTCTTCCAGTAGAGCCTGTTGATCCGGTGCTTCCGGTAGAACCTGTTGATCCGGTACTTCCAGTAGCACCCGTGCTACCTGTTGAGCCAGTAGCACCCGTGCTGCCTGTTGAGCCCGTAGAACCAGTGCTACCTGTTGAGCCTGTAGTCCCGGTGGAACCTGTAGATCCAGTGCTTCCAGTTGAGCCTGTAGATCCAGTGCTTCCAGTTGAGCCAGTAGATCCTGTACTTCCAGTTGAGCCAGTAGATCCAGTGCTTCCTGTTGAACCAGTACTTCCCGTTGAACCAGTGGAGCCTGTACTTCCTGTTGAACCAGTAGAGCCTGTTGATCCGGTACTTCCAGTATCACCTGTAGAACCTGTTGAGCCAGTACTTCCAGTAGA
>JAZKBX010000300.1:7675-16682 GCA_040388455.1 Bacteroidota bacterium | reverse complement strand
CCACAATTCTCTCTTCAGCAAACCGCAATAACCCTTTCCTTCTTCCTTTTTTAGTGATGCATTCCAATATTTTCATTGACCAAATTCATGGTTATAAAAACCAAATGGATTTACTTTTATAGTATCATTTGATTTGCAAATGATGAAAAATTATGAAAGTATGAAATCATTAAAATATATTTTTGAACCTCGTTCTGTGGCAGTTATTGGAGCTTCTGCTACAGTAGGCACCATTGGAAATGCAATTTTCTCTAATATTCTACAATCTTTTTTTAAGGGTATCGTCTATCCTGTAAATCCTAAGTACGACAGTATAATGAGTGTCCGTGCTTATAATAATGTTATTACAATTCCGGATTCAATTGATCTGGCTGTTATTGGAGTTCCTAAAAAGGCGGTTAAAAATGTTATAAAACAATGCGCTGAAAAGGGAGTGAAAGGAATGGTAATAATCACTGCCGGTTTTAAAGAAATAGGTGAAGAAGGAAAAAAATTAGAAGAGGAAATTACTGCACTTGCCAATAAACACAATATCGCCTTATTAGGCCCCAATTGTTTAGGGATCATAAATACACAAGAAGACATTAGCCTGAATGCGAATTTCGCTATCAGTATGCCCCGGGCAGGCAATGTTGGTTTGATCTCCCAAAGCGGTGCTATTGGTGTGGCTGCGCTTGGATATGCTTATCAGCATGGCTTGGGCATTTCAAAATTTATTTCTATTGGAAACAAGGCCGTAGTGGATGAAAGTGATGTACTGGAATATTTAATTGATGACGAAGAAACACAGATAATAACGATGTATGCAGAAGATATCGATCATCCTGCACGGTTTTATGAAATGGCAAATAAAGCAAATGCAAAACAAAAACCCATTATAATTATTAAAACAGGTCGGTCGGTTAGAGGGGCTTTGGCTATTCAATCTCATACCGGAGCCTTATCAAGTTCCGACACAGCCTATGATTCGCTTTTTGCTCAATGCGGAGTTATCCGTGTTGAAACTCTTGCACAATTATTCGAATATGCAAAAGGATTTACCTCTTTGATCCGTCCGAAAGGAAATCGGATAGCAATTGTCACCAATGGAGGAGGAATGGGGGTTATCGCAACGGATGCCGCTGAAAGAAATGGTTTGGAAATGGCAACCTTCGAACCTGTTACGCTGCAGGCTTTAAAAAAAGTATTGCCCGGAACCGCTAATATCCATAATCCTGTGGATATAATTGGTGATGCTGATGCGCAACGGTTAAGTGATACACTTGATAAAATTGTTAAGGATAAAAATGTGGATGCAATTGTTGTTTCCGTCACTCCAACGGTGGATACGGATATGAATGCTGTTGCGGCCAACCTTTGCGATTTTGCAAAAGCAAACCCTGATATGCCTGTTTCAGCTAACCTGATGTCCCTTAAACCGGAACCTTCATTTTTAGAATTATTGAAAAAAGCAAATATTCCCTATTTCGATTTTCCGGAAACCAATATCAGAGTGCTTGCCGCAATGATCAAATACTATGAATGGATTGATCGCGCACCTGTTAAAATTGAAAAATTTGAAGTAAAGAAAAAAAAGGCGCGTGAAGTTTTAGATATCATAAAAAAAGAAAAGAGAACACGGTTTACCGAGCCGGAATCCTATCAGTTATTGGAAGCTTATGGAATGAAGGTGGTGGATTACCGTTTTGCAAAAAACTTGGATAAGGTTTTAATTGCAGCAGATCAGATTGGTTACCCGGTTGTATTGAAGATCGTTTCACCTGATATATTACATAAAATTGACATTGGCGGACTGAAGATAAATTTGAAAGATGATAATGAATTAAGGAAGGCCTATCATGAAATTAATGAAAGTATAAAAAGCAAAAAAAATGATTTCAAAATTCATGGATTTTTAATTCAAAAATATTTTACTGAAAAAGGCATTGAGTTAATTGCAGGTGCCAATTTAATAAAAGGCTTTGGTTCCCTTATTATGTTTGGTCTTGGCGGAACTTTTGTTGAATTGTTTAAAGATGTTGCATTCCGGTTAGCTCCGCTGAACAGGCATGATGCTCTTAATATGATCAAACAAACCAAAGGTTACCAGATCCTGAAAGGTTTCCGTGGCCAGGCTTCTTACGATATTGAATCTATTATTGATTATCTGTTGAGATTATCTCAATTGTTAATTGATTTTCCTGAAATAAAAGAGTTGGACCTGAATCCTATTAAGGTATTGGAGGATAATAAGGGAATAGTAATTATGGACGCAAAAGTTATTCTTGATGAGCATATTGTATCCAAAGTAGAACCAAAATTAAAATTAAAAGAAGAAGCTCTTAGTGTTTAAAATACGAAGAGTCTGTATAAATTTTAAATAAATAAATTTTATCGTCAGAATAATTTTAGATAGCTTTTAAGCAGATCTGAAATAAAAACAAAGAAAAAATGCGAATCTTGAATTTTTGTATAGCGATTTTAATTTTTTTTCTTTTTGTGAAATTTTTGCATAATGAAATACCTCAAACTATGGTTATTAAATTGAATAGTGTTGCAAAAAAGTTCCTGGGACCGGTGGCTATGGACAGTCCTAAAGATGGGAGTGGGCGTTTGTTTATATGCGAGCAATCCGGAAAAATAAAAATTGTCAAAGACGGAAAAATACTGAGTGAACCCTTTTTGAATGTAAACCACAAACTGGATAGGATGAGTAAAATATATTCAGAAAAAGGATTGCTTGGAATTGCTTTTCATCCAAAATATAAAACAAACGGAAGATTTTTTATTTACTACAGCGCCCCTTCAAAAACTCCCGGCAGCGATCATAAAAGTATTTTGGCAGAATATAAAGTTTCGTCAAATGCTGATATCGCTGACCCGGGCTCGGAAAAAATTATTATGGAAGTGGAACAACCCGAATCAAATCATAATGGCGGACAACTTGTATTTGGCCCTGATGGTTTTTTATATGTTGGGCTGGGAGATGGAGGAGGGGCGGGAGATGAACATGGTTCAATAGGAAACGGGCAGGATCTGAATACTGTTCTTGGAAAGATCCTTCGCCTGGATATTGATAATACCTCGGGACCTGCAGGTCCAAAGAAACCGTATGGCATTCCATCTGATAATCCTTTTGTGAACAATAAAAATGCAAGGTCAGAAATATGGGCCTTTGGTTTACGCAATCCATGGCGCTTTTCTTTCGACAGAAAAACAGGAGAACTTTTTTGCGCGGATGTAGGGCAGAATAAGTGGGAAGAGATCAATATAATTGAGGCCGGTAAAAATTATGGCTGGCGAATCATGGAAGGTAACCACTGTTATGATCCTTCAACAAATTGTGTTCAAAAAGATCTCGTGCCTCCTATTGCGGAGTACAACCATGATGTTGGTATCAGTATTACAGGTGGCTTTGTTTATCGTGGGAAAGTCATTCCATTTCTTGTTGGTAAATATGTTTTTGGTGACTGGAAAGGAAAACTTTTTTACCTTGAAAAAAATGCTGATAAATGGAATATCGTGAACATGGTGATTGAAGGCAAAAAGGATAATGACATTGGATCAGATATCAACAGCTTTGGTGAAGATGAGAATGGTGAGATCTATATTTTAACACAAAAATTCACCGGAAATCTAATAGCAAATGGAGAAGTTTTTTTGATCAGTGGAAATTAATTAGCGATGATGGTCAATTACACCTGTCATCCTGAAGAGCTTTTGCGATGAAGGATCTTGTTTTCCATAACACCTGTTTAAATTTTATTGTTTAAGTCCTTAGTTCAAAACTGTGCACTTTCAGTGCAAGACTTTCAGTTTCTGCAAAAATTCACTTGTTACCGTCATTGCGAGAGCGCTTTCGCGATCGAAGCAATCTCAGTTACTAGTGTGAGATTGCTTCATCACGCCCAAAAGCGTGATTCGCAATGACGTTTTAAAAGAATTTCATCCTAAAACCGGAAACCAAAGGTTAACATAAAAGTTGAACTATTAAATTCGTTTTTAACAGAATTTAAATCAAGTCCGGCAGGGTTGTATAAAAATTCATGGGATGTGTGTTGTGAAAAGACATTGGCAAAATCAATAAAATAATTATTTTCTCTGAAACCTATTCCTGCGGTCAGGTTTGTTGTACTTGTATTCTTGTTTACTCCATTTTTGAAAGGGCTGCCATATAAGGCATAACCAAGACGGAAAGCAAAAGGATCAAAACGGATTTCTCCTCCAACCCGTAAATTGCCTGTAGCTGTGTATCTTGAACGAATGGTTTTGTTTACATCAGAAAATACATTAGGGCTCGAATATAATTGTGCATAGGTATAATCAATAAATTCATACTCTATATTCACTAAAGCCATTTTATCTATTACAAAACCAATGCTTCCGAGTGCTCTGAATGGAGTTGTAACCGAATAATTAAATGAGCCCTGAGGGGAAGTTGCATTGTAAATTACTCCGCTGTCCAGGTCTGATCTCATGGAACTGTTGTATGAATCCGAAAGGTTAATAACGGTGGGAGAGTGGATAGCTGCTCCAATGCGCAACCATTCAGTAGCTCTTATTATCATTCCAAACTTAAAATTTAGACCGGAACCATTGGTTTTTAAATTCTGTACAAAGGAAAATGATTTAAAATTGTCAATTGTATCGTTTACATCTACCTCTTCATATTCAGCACTTTCACTATAATTTGCATTTACAATTCCCAAGGTTGCACCCACATATAATTTACTTTTGTAATTTCCACCAAAACTTAGAACTGTTTCCCCCATTGAACCACTTGTTTCTACTGACTTTTTTTGTAATTCTCCGTAATTTGTAATTACATGGTTATAATTTATCGAATCGGTATTCGGATTAAATAAATAAGTTCGCCAGGCCAGATCTGTTGAAAATAGGTCAAAATCAGAGCTTGAATGACCATTGGCTTCTGCTACATAAGTATCCAGCAATGAACTTGTTTTATTACTCCCCTCAATACTTATCCGGTTTTGGAAACTATTGGTTCTGTTATATCCAAATCCGAAATTTAAAGATTCCCAACCTGTATTATTTCCTTCGCTAAAATTAAAGGTCGTTACAAATCCAATATTCCCAAAATTAAAATTTAATTTTCTGTCGGTCGAATTGGTAGTATTATAAGTTGAAGATGTACGTTGCGAAAAAATGGAAGGACTAATAGAGAATTCGGTTTTGCGAAAAATAGCAATGCCTGCCGGGTTAAAACTCAAAGTAGAAATGTCTCCGCCCAATGCCCCCATTGAACCTGCCATTGATGAAAACCGGGCGGTTCCTCCAAATGTAAGTTGGGAATATCTGATGGCATCTATATCGTTCTGACAATCGGCAGTAAACGAAAAAAACAAAGTAATTCCGAATAGTGCTATGAGTTTTTTCATTGTTATAAATTTTCAATATTTAGCATAGAAAAATATGGATTTTCATTTCCTTCTTCCTCTGTAAAATTCCTGGGTGCTCCTGTTAAAATCAGAATTAAAGTTCCTTCTACCCTGATTATGTCTATAAAAATAGTTGGTTGCATTTGGATAACGTCTATAATAACGGTTAGGTTGGTTATAATACCACCATCCGAAATGATAACTCGGCAAGCCATAAAAATGCATCGGTCCGTTCATTGGCCAGTAAAAACCCATTTGAAACCACCACGGATAAGGATACCAATAATTATTTCCATACCAATACGGATAACCAGCCCAATAAGGATAAGGTGCAACTTCGTAAACTTTATTTACCTCACGTGGCTCATTGGAACTGGCATATACATCATCGTCATAGCTATCATCCGTTGAATATTTTTTTGACAGATCATGTAATTCTTTTTGTACTAAAGTGTCTTTTTGTATTCCTTGCTTCCAATTCTCATATTCAATTCCCTTATCTTTTGCTATTTCAAAGTTTAGTGAATCGGCCTTTTGTTTTATTAAAACCGGATTTCTGCTGTAAAGCTCTCCTAGTAAAGAAGTTGTTTTGATATTTTCGGAAAGTGCCGTTACCAGTTCCGGATTACCCAGGATTGAATTGTAAGCCGCTTTTACATCATTCGGGAGATCCTTTAACAGATCTTTATACTTTGTTTCAAAATCTTTGTGGATCTGATCTATTTGGACTATTGTAGAATAATTATTTTTACCCAGATAGATCGCTGAACTTTTTATTTTAGCCGGATATTTTTGTAATTTTTCTTCCAATTCCCTTTTTGACTTGTCCTTATTTTCAATTAAAATTGAAATTATTTCGGGGTATCTGGTAACTTCCCACAGTTGTTTTTGTGTATTCCGGTTATACGTTGAAATTAATTTTTTAAATGAATCACTGGATATCTTTTGAATTTCATTTAGCTTTTGAAAACCCTTTGGATATGTAGATGCAACAAGGATGGAATTATAGACAGTATCAGGATAACTAAACAAAGAAGCCATGATAGAAGTATCATTTGAAACAAGATTATCAAATGCTGTCGCATCATTCTGAGCATTTATACCTATTGATAAACTAATTGAGATGAAAAGAAATATTTTTTTCATTTTTTATTGCGTTAATATGGGTGCCTGTTTAAATTTTATATAAAGAATAACAATCTTGCTTAATAATGCTAACGCACCTTTCTCGACAAGCTCGAAATGAACCATGCGCGCAGTCATTTCGAGCGGAGTCGAGAAGTAAATTTTCATTTTTATTAATCACCACATTAAAGTATGATTTAGCATTAAACGTTGGTAAAATGTTTTGCTAAAAGGGCTTAAATTTAAATTAACCCTATGCACTTCATTGCATAGAGGTTTGTAATCATAGAAATGAATATCATTTCAAAAATTTACGTTTATAAGCTTGACGCAATTAATGCTCTTGTGGCTCTTTTGTTTTTTTATTTTTGTCCAAATATTTTTCAATTAAGCCAGGGATCTTTTCAAATACTGATCCTAAACCTTTTGAGGAGCGGGTTGGAATAAATTGTATCTCACTTCCTTTTGTAACTAAAAAACCAACTGGCCCCATTCCCAAACCGGCTCCTCCTCCTACGCCTTTCCCTTCTCCCTCGTTTGCATCTTTCATACCTCCTTTGCCTTCACCAATTCCTCCGCCAAATCCAAGTCCTATCGACATAACCGGTACGCAAGAGAATTCACCCAGTTGAAATTGCTGACCAATAATTGTTTCCGTTTTTGCTTCGTTTTTTAAAAAATCGGTGATCGTTCCGATACTGTCGTTAAAGTTGTCCATGTTTTTATTTATTTAATTTTATGATTTGATATATGCCCGGATTATCCGGAAAAAATTATTTTCTACTTCAAGAATAATTTCATTCTCATGAAAAAAATTTATTTCGATTCTTTTGTTTGTTTTAAAGCTCAAAAAACTTAATAAAGGATAGATAATACCATTTAGCATCATTTCATCAAAACTGATACTTAGGTAGAATTTATTTACTTTAAAACTTTTAACAATGGCTTTTATTTTTCTGATTGAAATTCTGTTAGGACCTTTCCCAGCTTGCTTTTTGATTGGTTTCTTCTTTTCTTCTTTTTGTTCTTTTTGAGCTAAGAGGTTTATTTGTTTTCGCCAACCGGCAATTTTCAAATCCAGGAACAAAGAATTTTCATTGAAAGATAATTGCGCTTTTATCAACCTATGGAACCTAAGCCTTAATAAACCATTTATTGTATTTATTTCTAAATAGAATGGAGCAAAAAGAACATAAATAAAAATTGAAACAATTATTATCAAAAATATTAGTAAACCTATCATTTAACCAAAATTTTTATGATGCAAAACTATTCTAATTCACTCTGTAAGAAAATGATAACGGTCAACGCGGCCTGTGATTATTGTTATACTTAAATTTTTCGGAGGAATAAATGAAATATTTTTTGTTCAAAATTTAACCTGACTCTTAGTATTTTGTAAGTCTAAATTCAGTTCCTTTGTATCATGTCAATTTTCATCACATCTTTGAATTCCGGAAGCAATGGAAATTGTTATTTTATTGGTAATGATCAGGAAGCTGTATTAGTTGATGTTGGTATATCCTGCCGTGAAATTGAAAGACGGATGTTACGTTTAGGATTGTCCATGAATATTGTAAAAGCAATCTTTATATCTCATGAACACGCTGATCATATACGTGGTGTTGTGGTATTAGCACGAAAATACCAATTGCCTGTTTACATTACATCCTCCACATTAAAAAATAGTCCGATCAGTCTGGAAAAAGAGCTTGTCAGATCCTTCATAGCTCATCAACCTATTACTATTGGCGGACTTTCGGTTACTGCATTTTTGAAATTTCATGATGCTTCTGAACCTCATAGTTTTATTGTTGAAGGCAATGGAGTGAAGATTGGCGTTTTTACTGATATAGGTACTCCTTGTGAACAATTGATCCACTATTTTAAACAATGTAATGCTGCTTTTCTTGAAGCTAATTATGATGAGGAGATGCTGGAGAAAGGGAGGTATCCTTTTTCATTAAAAAAAAGGATAACAGGTGGGAACGGACATTTATCCAACAAACAGGCTTTAGATCTTTTCATTGAACATCAACCTGTTTTTATGACCCATTTAATACTTTCGCATCTTTCTAAAGATAATAATTGTCCTCAGCTTGTTTATAATTTGTTTAGAAAACATGCCAATAAGGATCTTAATGTTGTTGTTGCTTCAAGATTTCAAGAAACATCAGTATATACCATAAGGAACAATAATTTCAAAGATCCAATAAAAGGTATTATCGCTTTTTCAAAGCAAACTTCACAGATGACTTTATTTTAATATGTGAATGGATATTTTGAATTTTTAATGTTCAATTTTTTCCAATAAACCCTTCTTCTGAATTCCCCATTGTGGAATTTTTTCCTCAGTTTTTTTTAAGTCTATGCTGGAAATTCAATAAAAAAATAATATTCGATAAAGGACATAGAGGACAAACAATTTGTGAAAGTATTGATCTTGCTTCCTTATCGCGCTTTTTAAGTGCATTGCTGCGTTTTAAAGTTTAAAAATCAATTAT
>JAZKBX010000300.1:0-7575 GCA_040388455.1 Bacteroidota bacterium | reverse complement strand
TAGATTAATACCCGTCTTAAAATGGAATTTTATGGAAATAATTGAAATAAAAGTAATGCGAGGTTCAAATTACTGGTCGGTTTACAATAAAAAATTAATTGTTTTAAAATTAGATCTTGGAATCCTTGAAAAAAAACCTACAAATGAAATTAGCGGCTTTTTAGATCGGATAAAAAAGCTGATTCCATCTTTGCAATGTCATCATTGTTCAGAAAATATTGAAGGTGGTTTTTTTAAAAGGGTAGAAATTGGAACCTGGATGGGCCATGTAGTTGAACACATTGCATTGGAAATTCAGGTTCTTGCAGGTATGAATTGCGGATACGGCAGAACCCGTTCTACAAATTCTGTTGGCGTATATAGCGTTGTGTTTGCTTATGAACTGGAAGATGCAGGCCGTTATGCCGCAGAAGCTTCTGTGAGAATAGCAGAAGCTTTAGTGGAAAATGTAACCTATGATATAGAGGAAGATATTATAGAATTAAATCGAATATTTGCAAAACAAAATTTAGGACCAAGCACTACATCTATTGTTAATGTGGCAGTGAATCGTAAAATTCCTTACAAGCGCCTAAATTCAGGTTCATTGATAACATTTGGGTATGGTTCTAAACAAAAGAAAATACGTGCAACTATAGCAGATTCTACCAGTGGCATCGGCATCGAAATAGCGTGCGACAAAGAAGAAACAAAAACATTGTTAAGTAATGCGCATATCCCTGTCCCTGAAGGCGTATTGGTATATAATGAAGAGGACATAAAAAGGTTGGTAGAAAGAGTGAAATTTCCATTAGTAATAAAGCCAATTGATGGAAATCATGGCAGGGGGGTGAGTATTAATATTAGGAATTTAGAAAGTGCAATTGCTGCGTTCCATATTGCAAAATTGGAATCCTCTGAAGTGATCATGGAAGAGTTCATTACCGGTTTAGATTATCGTTTTCTGGTTATTAATTATAAATTGGTTGCAGTAGCTAAGCGGACTCCTGCAATGGTAATTGGGGATGGTAATTCAACTATAGAGCAATTGGTTGAACAAACCAATCAGGATCCTGCCAGGGGAGAAGGTCATGAAAAAGTACTTAGTATTATAAATGTTGATGAAAATACATTGAGCATTCTTGCGAAAAAAAATCTTTCCGTAGAATCTGTATTACCCTTAGGAGAGATTTTATTTTTAAAGGATACCGCAAATATAAGTACAGGTGGTACTTCAACAGATATGACGGATATTGTTCATCCTTATAATGTGTTTTTAGCAGAAAGGATAGCCCGTATTTTAAACCTGGATATTTGTGGAATTGATATTGTGGCCAGTGATATTAAAGTTCCTCTTACGCGTGAGGTAGGTGGAGTTGTAGAGGTAAATGCCTGTCCTGGTTTGCGAATGCATCTTAGCCCGGCAAATGGTTTAGCACGTAATGTTGCTGAACCAATAATGGAAATGATGTTTCCTGATAATGATAACGGCCGGATACCCCTGATAGCTGTTACCGGAACCAATGGTAAAACCACAACAACGCGTCTCATTGCACATTTGGCAAAACATGCCGGTGGGTATAAAGTGGGGTATACTACTACAGATGGGATCTACATACAGGATCATGCAATATACTATGGTGATTGCACTGGTCCTATGAGTGCTGAAACGGTTTTGCTTGACCCAACTATTGATTTTGCTGTATTAGAATGTGCCCGGGGTGGAATAGTTCGCTCCGGACTTGGTTTTGATACCTGCGATATTAGTATCGTAACAAATATTACTGAAGATCATTTAGGATTAAAAGATATTCATACACTGGAGGAGATGGCAAAAGTTAAAATTGTAGTTCCTCTCTCAACTAAAGAAAGTGGTTATGCAATACTCAATGCTGATGATGATCTGGTATATAACATGCGTGATGAATTAGATTGTAATATCGCATTGTTCAGCATCGATCAGGAGAATAAAAGAGTGAAGAGACATTGCGAAGAAGGCGGTTTAGCTGCTATTGTAGAGAACGGCTATTTAACAATATGTAAGGGGAAATGGAAAACACAAATCAATAAAATTACCGACATCCCCTTAAGCCTGAATGGTCGGTCGGGATGTATGATAAAAAATCTGTTGCCTGCCACCTTGGTTGGTGTAATACAGAATTTTAGTATCAGCGATATCCGGGAGGCATTGCAATCTTTTATTCCATCACCTTTGCAAACACCAGGGCGAATGAATATTTTTAATTTTAAAGAATTTGATCTTATGATCGATTATGCACATAATATTGATGGATTTATAGAGCTAAAAAAATTTCTTGATAAAACAGGTGCCTCAGCAAAAATTGGAATAATTTCCGTTGCCGGTGATCGCAGGGATGAAGATATTCGTATCATGGGTAGTTTATCTGCTGAAATGTTTGATGAAATAATTATAAGACATGATGAAGATATGAGGGGGATGCCGGAGGAAGAAATGACCCGGTTATTGATGGAAGGAATAAATCGTGTTAACGCTGACCTTTCCGTTAAAATAATATCTGATGAGTTTCAAGCCATACAGTATGCAATTGATAATGCTAAGAAAGGCCATTTCATAACGCTTTGCAGTGAAAAAGTTCTTGAAAGTATTGAGTATCTGGAAAATGCAAAAGCCAAAGAAGCGAATCCGGAACTGGTTTTAGTTAACGCTTAGTTTATTTTATTTTCATCTTAATTTTTTCGATATGAAAGTAAAATCTGAACTCAAAAATAATTTTATAGCCCGAACCAATGCTATTGATGCATTATTGGAAAAACCTGTTCAGAAATTTACTGTTAAGGATTTTCATCAGCTTCGTGTTGAAATTAAAAAACTAAAAGCTCAATTTAAACTGGTAAATTTTTGTTCAAAAAAATTTGAATGGAAAAAATATTTCCATTCCTTTCAATCTGTTTTCCAGCAGGCCGGCAAGGTTAGAGAACTTCAGGTGGAAGCAGCAGCATTGAAAAAATATGCTATTTATAAGGGACTCAAAGCGTATATAGAAAATTTAAAAAAAGCCAGGCAAAAAGAAATGTTTGTTTTCTTATTGATGATAAATAAGGGCTTAAAAAAACGGTTGAAAAAATCGAAAAAAATAGTCCTTTCTTTAATTGATACAATAAATAAAAAAGATGCAAAAAATTATTTGAATAAAAAGAGAAAACAGATTGAAAATTTATATAGAGGAAAACAGTTGAAGATAAAAGATGCCCATGAGCTTCGCAAACAAATAAAGGAATTTTACTACAACATTAAAAGCTTAAATTTCCCTAAACAAATTAAATTACTAAAAGAGAGCGATGTTTTTCAAAGCCTGCTTGGTAAATGGCATGATTGTGAGGTGATACAGCAACATTTGAATGAATCAATGAAAGATAAAACTGCAATGGGGCCATTAGAAATAAATCAGCTTAAAAAGGTAAAGGTCAAACTTTCTGCTGATTGTAAAATTTTGTTTAAAAAAATAAATATAGCGATCTATAAAGAGCGGGTCTTACAAAATTTCACCTCAAAAGTGTCTTGAGTGGTTTTCAAAAAAAAAATAAATTCTGGTCTTTTAAAATAGAAATTGTTTTAGTTTTATTATTTTCAGGAAGGAAAGGCTGGCGTTTTTCTAATTGGTGTCCTTATTTTTCTGCGGAACTCTGCATTTAATTTGCATTACTCTGTGAGGACGGTTAACAGATCAGGTCAAGTCCTTACTATTATTATATTTTCGTCCTCATATTTCAGCTGATTATTATCCAGCAGCCATTGAATAGTTCGTATTCTTTTGTCTTCATTACCTTCAGTTACAGCATTTACAAGGTTTGTAAGTTGCATCGGATGAACAGCAAGTAATTCTTTTATTTGCCGGCTGATGTTCTCAAATTCATCGGTATGTAATGTCCTTTTATTTTCTTCCAGGCAAACATCACATTGATTACAGCGCTGGGTATTGGTTTCTCCAAAGTAAGCGAGTAAGATCTGGCTGCGGCATTTGTGATTGCTGTCCGAATAATGTATCACCGCTTCCATCCTTTCAATAGCGCGTTGTTTAAGCCATGCGAGGTTTTCTTTTGAGATGGTTAAGTTTTTTACATCTATACGTTCCTGTTCAAAAGTAAGTTGCGGCAGCTCTGTTTGTGGCGCATACGTGAGCAGTTGATGCTGTTGCAGATAATTTAATTTTTTTGTGATCTCATCACGCGAAACATTCATTTTTTTTGCAATATCAAATTCATTGATTTTTACGAAATTATCGAACAGCCCGGAGTAGGAGCGGAGCAGTAGTTTAATAAAACCATCAAATGCTGGTGAGGTAATTTGGAATTTATATAGGTCTTCCCGGTTGAGTTCAAATTTAATTCGTGAAGGCTGATGCAGTGCATCGGTAGTGGAGATATAACCTTCTTTTTCTAAAAATTTTAAACTATTAAAAACCGTCAGTGCATGTAATTTATAAGTATCGCATAATCCAACAATATCAAAATTATACGTAACCCCTGCACCTGAACCTGTTGGGATTTGATAATAGTTTGCTAATGCCTGATAGGTTTGTTTTATTTCTTCTATACCTGGAAAGCTGGTAGTAACATTGCGTTCAAGTTCCATTTTATCTCCCTTATTATAAAGTAAAATAGAATATGCTTTTTGTTCGTCACGTCCTGCACGTCCTGCTTCCTGAAAATAGGCTTCCAATGAATCGGGCAAATCAATATGAACTACAAAACGAACATCAGGTTTGTCAATTCCCATTCCGAACGCATTGGTACAAACTATTATCCGTGTTTTGTTTTGCATCCAGTTGCTTTGCTTAAGGTCACGGGTTTTGGCATCTAAACCGGCATGGTAAAAATCAGCAGCTATATTATTGCTTCGTAAATAATTAGAAATATCCTGTGTTTTTTTACGGTTGCGAACATAAACAATGCCCACACCTTTTAAATTGTGAGCTATTTTTACAAGCCTTGCCAATTTATCTTCTTCATGAATTACCACATAAGAAAGGTTGGTACGTTCAAAACTTTTTTGTAAAACATTCGATTTTTTAAATCGTAATTTTTCCTGGATATCTTTTACCACTTCAGTTGTAGCAGTTGCTGTTAATGCCAATACAGGTATGTTTGGAAGAAGTTCCCGTAATGTTTCGATCTTTAAATAGCTTGGTCGGAAATCGTATCCCCATTGTGAAATGCAATGTGATTCATCGATCGCGATCAGGTTCACTTTCATTTTTTGCAGACGAACCTTTACGATCTCTGTTTCTAACCGTTCAGGCGAGAGGTATAGAAATTTAATATTGCCATGAACGCAATTGTCAAGTGCGATATCAATTTCACGTTTGTGCATGATGGATGTGATCGCAATAGCTTTGATTCCTTTATTAACAAGGCTGTCAACCTGATCCTTCATCAATGCAATTAAAGGAGAAACCACAATGCAAATACCCTCTTTGGCTAAAGCAGGAACCTGAAAACAAATTGATTTCCCCCCACCGGTTGGTAATAGCGCCAATGTATCATGTCCTTGCAGCACAGAATTGATAATATCTTCCTGTAAAGGACGAAAGTTTTTATACCCCCAGTATTGCTCTAATATTTCGTGGATGGTTGACATTGTAAATTTGATAATTTGAAAATGTGTTAATTTGAAAATGTGGTTTATTCAAATTTTTAAATTGTTAAATTCTCAAATTAATAAATTCTCAAATTAATGTATCACATTGATCTTCTTTACTGATTTTTCGGTGGTGGTGGATATTTCAACAAAGTACATACCATTAGCTTCTCCGGTTAGATCAATGTTGTAAATGTCGTTTGAAACATTCGCAAGTGTTTTTACTGAAATAATTTCACCAATAACATTTAGCACTTTAATCGTTAGATCTGCTGCAGTTGTTAGATTTACAGCCACATTAAATAATCCATTGCCCGGATTTGGATATATGTTGAACGAAGAATTAAAATCGTTGTCTGGAACAGATGTTGGACCACTTATAATATTTATATTGTCAATGTATAACAATTGCCCCCAACCGCTTTTATTTTCGAAAGCAATTTTTAATGCACTTTGTCCGGCATAACTATTCAGGTTAATACTTTCAGTTCTCCATTGAGTTGCAGTAGGAACAAAAGCGCCTGTATTATCAGGGGCAGTGGCTAATAGTGTACTTCCTTTTTGATAAACCCTGTTCCAGGATGAGCCGCAGTCACTAGTTACTGAAACTATTAAAGAATCTTTATAGGTTGCACTATAACGCGCATAGGCAACATCAAATGTGAGGGTAACAGGTGTAATTATACTCGCCAGATCCAAATAGGGCGAGTATATAAAATCACTTTCTCCTGTGATATCAGAACTTGGATTATTATTCATTTTTGCAGAAGAAGTGCTGTTGCCAAATCCTCCGGCAGCGGTTACTTTAGCCCATGTTATGTTTGCATCAGGATTGCCGATGGTCCAATTGGTTGATGGGAAAACCCCTTCAAAGTTTTCTGTTTGTGGAAGAGTTACAACAGGAGATGCAGATATTATTGAAAATGTATTTGTTGATGAATCGTTTGGTGCATTTTGTTCAGTAGTACCATTAGGATTGCTTGTGTATGATTTGAATGTATGCGAACCTACGGTCACTCCTGTGATGCTTGCAAGAGTAATAGTAGTGGAAACGTTGGTATTTAAACTACCTGTCCAGCTATACGTTTGTAATGCACCTGCATCTAATTTATAGTTAATGGTACATGAAGTTAATGTAGCAGAACCATAGTTTTTTAATGTAACCTGAGGTGTGATAGAAGTATTACAACTGGAGTAACCGTTTGCAGGTGTACCAATAGATTGAACGGCCGCATCATTTGCAAAAGCAGGTGGAGTCCCGTTAGGATCAAAACCGTCTGCTGTTGTTGCACCTGTGTTTCCGGGATCCAACCAGAATTTTAATTGTGTGCTATTGGTTCCTGCACCCAACCAGGAGGTTGAAAATTTACCATAAAAATCATTCATACTTGAAGGAGCTGCACCACATGAGGATGGCCCACCATATAACTGTCCGATAATTCTTTTGTTTTGATCAAACAGTGGAGAGCCTGATGAACCGGGTTCTGTACAACCTGTGGTCCATACTCCGGTTTGCCAGCAGTCCGCGCTGTTATAAGTGCCGGTTGTAGCCGGGGTTAATGCCTCTGAGATCTTTTTTATATCACCACTTGGATGATGAATAGCAATTTCTGAAGTAGCAGGGATATTAATAGCTGACCAGCCATTGAAATAGGGTGAATATGTTGACGGAACTGTTCCACCAATTAAACCTCCTGTGATCTCAACCAAACAAAAATCGGTTCCTGCATCACGTGCTCTCAAAGTAGATGTATTTAATGATTGAGACGTGGATGGTGAAGTTCCGGGATCTGTACAACCGGGAGCTTCCCAGTTAAATCGGAATACCCAGGTGGCAAAGTCGTTACTGGAACTACAGTGGTTGGCAGTTAATACATAAGGTTTCGAATCCTGAGGTACATCATTTACCAATGAACCGGTACAAAATTCACTTCCGCCAACAACTAAACATACAACTCCTTTTTTTTCATTTTGCC
>JAZKBX010000299.1:930-37099 GCA_040388455.1 Bacteroidota bacterium | reverse complement strand
TGAAAGTGCTTTACCAGGATGCAGTAATTGCAGAGCGTACTAAAAAGCTGGAAATAGCGCAAACGCTGCCTGATTTTAAAGTAGGTTACTTTAACCAGTCTATTATAGGTTTTCAGAATATGGGTGGGAATGATGTTTATTACGATGCCGGGCAAAGATTTACCGGTTTCAATGTAGGTGTGAGCATCCCTCTTACATTTTTTAGTAATACGGCAAAAATCAAATCGCTTGAATTGCAAAAGCAATCCTTAGAAAAAACAGCCGAGAATGCTAAACTGCAATTGCAAGCCCAATTGCAAAACACTCTTCAGCAATACAACCAAAACCTTTCTCGGTTCACGTATTATAAAACACAGGCATTGCCCAATGCTGCTTTAATTATCAGCACGGCAAAACTGTCTTTCAGCAGTGGTGGAATAGGTTATGTTGAATATTTACAGGCATTGCAAACGGCTACTGATGTAGAGTTAAATTATCTGCAATCTATTAATCAGCTCAATCAATCCATTATCAATATCAACTTCTTAATTAACAGATTTTAAACTAAAATAATATGAAAAATTTCATAATCATTATATCAATAGTAGCTACTACAATGCTGTTTGGATCCTGCGGAAATAAAAGTGCTTCCAGCAATGAAGAAGCCAAAGAAGAACACCATGAGGAACATGAAAATCCAAGTACCGCTACACTCAATGTAGAACAAATGAAATCCATCAAAATTCAATTAGGGACTATTGAGAAAAAACAGCTCACCGCCTCTTTAAAAGCTAATGGAATTTTGAAAGTACCTAATCAAAATAAAGCCAATGTAACATCCTTGCTTGGCGGAGTTGTAAAAAGCCTTTTGGTACAACCGGGCAATACAGTTACCAAAGGACAAACGATTGCCACCATTGCCAACACAGCGTTCATCATCTTGCAAGAAGATTTTTTAAGTGTGTCTGCTAAAACAGATTTAGCGCAGGTAGAGTTTGAACGGCAGAAAGAATTAAATAAAGGCAATGCAGGTTCTCTAAAGGTTTTGCAACAAAGTGAAGCTGAGCTGAAAGCACTGAAAGCACGAAAATCGAGTTTGCAGAAACAGTTGGAGCTGATCGGTATTAACACCGCAGCCCTTACCAGTGATAATATTTCTTCTATGCTAAACATAACCAGCCCTATTACTGGAGTTGTGAGCAGCGTTATGGTTAATATTGGCAGTAATGTGGATGCTAATATCACAATAGCCGAAATAGTGGACAATAGTCAACTGCATTTGGATTTATACGTGTATGAAAAAGACCTGTCAAAACTAAGAGTAGGACAAACTATACATTTTACCCTTACCAACAACGCAGGTAAGGAGTATGATGCCAAAGTTTATGCCATTAGTAACACTTTTGAAGAAAATACTAAGGCCATTGCTGTTCATGCTCAGGTAGAAGGCGATAAAACCAATCTTATTGATGGAATGAGCATTACGGCATTAGTAAGTCTTGAAAATGCAACTGTGGATGCAGTACCCACCAATGCTATTGTGAACAGCGATGGGCAGGATTTTATTTTCGTTGTTACCGATGCACATAAAGAAGAAGAACACCATGATGAAGGAGACAAAGAGGAACATGATGAACACGGACACAAGCACGAAGAAGGCGAAAAAGAAGAACAACCCAAAGAGGGGGAAATGACATTTGAGAAAATTCCTATCGCAAGGGGAACAACAGATGTGGGTTATAGTGAAATCACCTTACTCAAAGAAATTCCTGCTAACAGTAAAGTAGTTGTAAATGGGGCATTTTTCATTTTAGCTAAAATGAACAACAAAGGGGAAGGTCATGCACATTAAATAATATATGGGCGGAGGCCTGGTTTCTTTTGGTTTATAAATAATAAACTTTTTTCATAGCCAGGCTCTCTCGCCCACCATTTTTAAAAATAGTCGAGATGATTAATACCAGCCCCAACCACCAACACACCTACGATGCACAAGGAAATATAACCTGTTGTACACTGGAGGAGAAAATCTATGCCAAAGCCAATGCTGCGGAATTGATTAACCCCAAACATCAGCACACGGAGGACGATGGGCACAATCATAAGCATGAAAGCTCTGAAGGACCAGCATGGAAACAATACCTGCCTTTATCTATTAGTTTAATAATGCTTTTGTTGGGAATTGTATTTGACAACTACGTAAAAGCAGATTTCTTTAAAAGCTATGCACGCTTGGTTTGGTACGTAATTGCATACCTGCCTGTCGGTATTCCGGTAATAAAAGAAGCTTTACAAGCGATACGCAAAGGAGAATTTTTCACAGAGTTTTTTCTTATGAGCCTTGCGACTATTGGAGCGTTCGGTATAAAAGAATATCCTGAAGGCGTGGCCGTAATGTTGTTCTATGCTATTGGTGAGCTATTCCAGTCCGCAGCCGTCAACCGTGCCAAGCGAAGTATAAAAGCATTGCTTGATATACGCCCGGACAAAGCCATCGTATTACGTAATGGAACACTAACTGAAGTTACACCTGATATAGTAAAGGTTGGCGAAACCATACAAGTAAAAGCCGGAGAAAAAGTGGCATTGGATGGTATAATGCAATCAGCTGGAAGTTCTTTTAATACCGCAGCATTAACAGGCGAAAGCAAACCAAGTACGTTGAAACAAGGTGAAACGGTTCTTGCGGGAATGATTAATCTCGATAAGGTAATAGAAATAAAAGTTTCAAAAGTATTTGCAGAAAGTTCACTTGCACGGATTTTAGATTTGGTGCAAAACGCCACTTCACGCAAGGCAAAAACAGAATTATTCATTCGTAAATTCTCAAAAATATATACTCCGATAGTAGTGTTATTAGCCTTGCTATTAACCTTTGTTCCTTACTTCTTTGCAGAACAGTATGTGTTTTCACAATGGTTGTATCGGGCGCTCATCTTCCTGGTGATCTCATGTCCCTGTGCATTGGTAATTTCTATTCCCCTCGGATACTTCGGAGGCATAGGAGCTGCATCACGAAATGGTATTTTGTTTAAAGGCTCCAATTATCTTGACCTGATGACAAAGATAAACACCATTGTAATGGACAAAACAGGTACGTTAACCAAAGGTGTTTTCAAAGTCCAGGAGATAAATGCTGTAAGCCATTCTAAAGATGAATTTGTTGCAATAGTAGCAGCCATTGAATCCCAATCAACCCATCCCATTGCAAAAGCCATTGTTGAATATGCGAACGGAAAAGATAAAAATATTCAGGTAAGCAATGTAGAAGAAATTTCAGGACATGGATTAAAAGGGACTTTTAAAGGATCAGAAGTATTGGCAGGAAATGCAAAACTGCTTAAAAAATTTAATGTTGCTTATCCGGCAGAAGTTGATGCGATCACAGACACCATTGTAGTTGCAGCTATAAACAATAAATATGCCGGGTACATAACCATAGCTGATGAATTAAAAGAAGATGCGAAGGATGCAGTTTCACAAATGCACCAAGCGATTTCAAAAATTGTAATGCTTTCAGGAGATAAACAAAGCGTTGTAGATAAGATAGCTAAAGAATTGAACATTGTAAATGCTTATGGCAGTTTATTACCTGAACAGAAAGTACAGAAAGTAGAAGACCTGAAAAAGGAAAGCCATCGGGTTATCGCTTTCGTTGGAGATGGAATAAACGATGCTCCTGTTCTTGCTTTGAGTGATGTAGGTATAGCAATGGGCGCTCTCGGCAGTGATGCAGCAATTGAAACTGCGGACGTAATCATACAAACCGATCAACCTTCCAAAATTATTACCGCCATTAAAATCAGCAAGGCTACTCAACGGATTGTGTGGCAGAATATAGGATTAGCTTTTGGTGTAAAAATTATTGTATTGGCTTTAGGTGCTGGAGGACTGGCTACCATGTGGGAAGCTGTTTTTGCTGATGTAGGTGTTGCACTGTTGGCAATATTAAATGCAGTGAGAATACAAAAGATGAAATTTTGATGCTCATTCCCGGATATATAGTTGAAGTATCAGTATATCCTTATGGATTAGGAATAACACATTAAAAGAATGGAATCAATTATTAATTCAAACGAAACGGGAAATGAACAATACTACGATTCATATTAAAAACATGGTGTGCCAAAGTTGCATCAAAGTAGTTGCAAATGAACTAAAAGCATTGGGATTACAGGTGATAGAAGTAAAATTAGGCAAGGTTATTTATAGCTATTCGGCTTCCTTACCAATTGAAACTATCGCTGGAGTTTTAGAAAAAAACGGATTTGAAATTATTTTAAAAAGGGAAGAAAAACTGGTTGAATTGATTAAGATCACCATACTCGATGTAATAAACAACCACCCGAACATACTATCAGAGGAAAAAGTATATATATACCTCGCGGAAGTGATTGGTAAACCCTATCCATATCTGAGCAAAGCCTTTTCCCGCAACAAAAAAATAACGATTGAAAGATATTTTATTTTGCAAAAAATTGAAAAAGCAAAAGAGTTTATTGAATACGAAGAGTTAACATTTTCTGAGATCGCTTATCGCTTAGGATATAAAAGTGTACAGCATTTATCAATGCAATTCAAAGAAATAGTGGGGATGTCAAAAACGGAATATCAAAGGTTGAAAACAAATGGACGAAAATCCATAGATGAAATTTAGAGAAATGAGAATAAAATATTTTTGCAATAAAATATAACAAATAGTAATAGAGTATAATTAAAAAACCGTTATCCATAACTATGTTTAAGCCTTCTGATTTATGTCTTTCCACAGGAAAATTTTCCGTGATAAAAATCGTGTGTTTAATAAATAGTTATGAGTATGAAAAACGGAGTTCTTTCCATTCCAATGGGAACTTGCGAGATATACGAGTTTTATCATTCTTTTATTTGGATGGAAAATGGGATTATGTTTGGCAAATATAAAACTGGTCTTAATATTGATATCAATGTTGCAAAAGATATTATTAGCGACCGGAGAAAAATATCAAATGGAATCACTATGCCATTTATGTTAGACGTAACCGGACTGCTGTGTGTTGATGCCCCCTCCCGAAAGTATATGGCAGGTCACGAAGCGTGTGAGTTTTTGAGTGCCGGAGCAATTGTTACCAATAATAAACTATTGGTGTTTTTAGGCAATGCGTTTATTCTGCTTAATAGCCCCTTAATTCCTTCCAGGGTTTTCACAATTAAGATAGAAGCAATGAATTGGCTGGAGCCTTTTAAATATCATAATAATTAATCGCCTTTTGCAATTAAGTTAGTGTAATTCTACTAAACTCCAATTAAAATTTCGCTCCAATACTTACAAAAGCAGTTCTTCCATTGGCGGGCATTAGTCCGGGACCTGGATAGCCTCCCGCCCTTCGTGTGAAATAATGCTCATCGGCAATATTATTTATGCCGGCTTTGAAATTATATTTTTTCGCAAATAAATAGGTAAATGAAACATCCATTACAGTATAACCTGGTATCTTACCAATTGTTGCTGTGGCGTTTGGTATTTCTGTATTGACTGCATCAGTGAATACTTCAGCAACCTGGTTCATTTGGAAAGTAGCTGACAAATTCTTAAAAAGATAAGTTACTCCGTATCGCCCGATAGTTTGAGGAGCGTTTTCCATTTGCTTACCTTCAATAGATTTTGCCGGATCATTGGCAATTACCGGATTATTCCACCGGGTATATTTAGCATCCACGTAAGCAAAGGATGCGTACAAGCGAATGTAACCAACTGGTGAGTTATCAGTAAAAATTCTGATGGGATCAACTTCCACAAAGCTTTCCACACCTTTGCTTACAGATGTTCCAATGTTAGTGCGGAAGGGTAGGTTATTTTGAATGATAGTTCCGATACGATTATCATAATTCAAATAAAATCCGCCAATATCAAAACTCAGGAAGTTTTTAATTTTTCCTCTGAAACCAAAATCGGTGTTGTATCCGCTGGCATCTTTCAAATTTGGATCAATAACATCTGTTGTGGCAGAAGGAGTAAGTTCAGAATAAGTAACAGGACGATACGACTGGCTAAAATTGGCATAAAAATTAGTTGTTTTCGTTGTCCGAAACTCAGCTCCGCATCCTAATAAAAAAATATTTCTTCGCTGCTTATTTTCCTGTATTGCTCCGGTTGATGTAGTGTTAATATATCCTTTGGCTGTTGAATTGATAATTTCATAACGTAAGCCGGGAGTTATACTTAGTCGCTTTCCAATTTTAAAAATATTTTCAGCAAAAAGAGCATAATTTTCCGTAATAAAATTCAAATCCCTTCCCCATTCTTTACCGTTTGAAGTGGCAGAAATGGTGAGATCAAAATCACTTCCCGTTGTACCTGTTCCGAGTTGTTTTCGTATGGTTGTACCCTTATAAACACGTATTCCGGCAGCAAGGGTGCTTTTCTGTTTTAATAAATTGTAAGATTTCAAAAAACGGATTTCACTTCCAAGATTGTTGTATGAATCACGGTCAACCTGACGTGGATTGTACGAGTTTAATGTGGTATTGAAATTATCCGCAACATTTATTGCTTTGGTATAACCAACGCTGTTTCGCTCCGCAATGGTGCTGAAGGCTTTCAGGCTAACCTTTGTGTTTTCATTGAATGTATAATCAACCGTAAGAGCCGATACATTCCAGGGAGTACTAAACCAATTGCGACTGCGAAGCGATTGTTTGGGATTGATTGCAAATAGTGAATCGGTAAGTCCTCCAGGTTGCTGGCTTTGATAATACATCCGGGTATATTGCAAGCCTATATTGAGCTTTGATGTTACCGCAAAATTAACTGAGGCATATCCCGTATTGATGTTGTATCGGCTGTTTTCTCTCCATCCATCAGCACTGCGGTGGTGGAAATAACCATAATATGATACTTTTTTGTAAGTACCACCAATGGCATTGTAGGAGTTGAATAATCCATAAGAGCCGGTTGTTTGCTGTGCTTCAAAAACAAAAGGTTTATAAGCTGAACCTTTTTTAATTTCATAATTGAGCAATCCGCCAAACTGCGGACCATATTGTAATGAAGCTGCCCCTCTCACTATTTCAATTTTTTCAACCGCTTCCATCGGGGGACTAAAATAAGATTCAGGATAACCATAAACTTCAGAAGAAATATCGTAACCATTTTGTCGCACATTAAACTCCCACGAACGGTTTGGGCTTAGCCCTCTTGTTGAAATACCTACCTGAATGCCAGATCCATCGTTTTCCCAAATACTCACACCCGGCACTTTTCCAAATATCTGACGGGTATTATTCGTGGAAAGATCAGCATCCAGTAAACTTACTTTTATTACCTCATTTTTTTTCCCGGAATAAATAACTGTTCCCTGAATTTCAGGAAGGCGCTCAATTTCATTTTTGGAGAGTTTTTCATTTATTTCTATCTCTTGGAGATTTATCACTTTAGATGTGTCGGTCACTTGTCCATAAGAAACGAAGGAAGATATTAAAATCACAAAGCAGATTAATTTAATTGTATAGTTGTTCATAGAATAGTTTTTTGTGAAGATTAAAAAATAATGGCGCAAAGTAATGGTGGGAAAAGTGAGAACGCAATACCATAAATTAGGTATTTAGAATCATTCTAAATAATACAAACCCCTATAAGTGGCTGCTTTTCAGAAAGTAAGATGTCTTCAATTGCCTGTTGACAATAAAAATCTTTTAGACAGCAAAATAATTTCTATCTTTGTGCGTTACCGCTATATAAAAAAATTGAAAAAAGCAACTTCCATATTATTAGCATTTGTTTTTTTGTTAAGCTCATCGGGCTTTTCAATTAACAGGCATTATTGTGGAAATAAGCTAAAGTCCACAGATATATTACTGATACAAAATGACCATGTATCATGCTGTGGAAAAAAGGAAATGCCGAAAGGTTGCTGCAAGAATGAAACGGAGCATATAAAACTTAAAGAAAACTATGCTCCTGCACAAGCTGTTGATATACCTGCTTCGAACTTCATCACTTCTTTTGTTTTAGCATTTGTTCAAACATTCAATTTTTCCCTTACAGGTTGTGATATTGCCAGTTTTTTTGCAGATTCTCACGCACCACCTGGTAAGGCTGTTTCCCGCACTATTTTATACAGGTCAATCCTTATTTGATTTCTTCGTTTAGTAACATCAGGTAATAGCTGAGCTATTGCCTGTGTTCTTTATTTTATTCCTATTCAGGAATAAAATTTCCATTCCATTATTTATTTCAATTAGTATAAAAAAAACTGTAAAAAAGCACGATCTACAAAACAACCTAATGGCCCTACGATCATATAAATATTGCCCCTTATTATATAAACCCCAGGAGTTTATACCAGGATACCTTTGTGTCATTAATCAACTTAAAAACGATTTATCATGATGACACACAAGTATATTATCAAAGGTATGACCTGTAACGGTTGCGTAGCTAAAGTAAAAAGCGAACTTCTTAAACTGCCTGATGTACTCAGCGCAGAAATAAACCTACCACAGGAAGCTGTGATTACAATGCAAAAACACATTGATACAAAAACATTACAGGAAGCAATCAGCAAGGAAAGAAAGTACATTATCACAGAGGACGAGAACGATCATAGCCATCACCAAATGGCAAAAGAAGAAAGTCAAAGTTGGTTGAAAACATATAAACCCTTATTGCTGATTGCAGCATTTATAACCGGAGTATCTTTTTTAACAAGCCATAATGGTATTGAACCTAATTTGACAACATGGATGAATCACTTTATGGCCGGGTTCTTCATTGTATTCTCCTTTTTTAAATTTCTTGACCTAAGCAGTTTTGCAGATAGTTATGCGATGTATGATCTGCTTGCGAAAAAAGTAAAAGCGTATGGCTATGTATATCCATTCATTGAGCTTGCATTAGGCATAGCGTACCTGATTTCATTCAACCCATTTGTAACCAACATAGCAACCATTGTAGTAATGGGTTTTAGCAGTATCGGTGTAATTCAAAGCGTTCTTAATAAACAGAAAATACGCTGCGCCTGTCTTGGTGCTGTATTTAATCTGCCAATGAGTACTATAACAATAATTGAAGATTTATTAATGGTATCTATGGCTGCTGCAACTTTATTAATATGATGCAAATAATTAAACAAATAACACTTAAAGTCTTAAATGTATTGAAATACATTTTTGTAAAAAAATCATGTTGCAAATGAGTTCAGAGAAATACATACCTGCCCTTCGCTTTAGTTGGTTAACCAAATTCTATAATCCGCTGGTTGCATTTACTATGCCCGAAATCAAATTTAAAAAGGCTTTAATTGAACAGGCTCATATTCAACCGGAACATAGCATACTCGATTTCGGAATTGGTACGGCAACACTTTCTCTTATGATAAAGGCTTCTGAACCGTTGACGGAAGTGAATGGAGTTGATGTGGATGAAAAAGTATTGACAATTGCAAAAGAAAAAATTAAAAAAGCAAATGCCAATATTACCATTACTAAATATGACGGAGTAAAACTACCTTATGCAAACGCCAATTTTGACAGGGTTTTAACAAGCCTTGTGTTTCATCATTTAACTGCCGAGCAAAAACACAATTCTTTAGTGGAAATAAAACGTGTATTAAAAACTAATGGAGAACTACATATTGCTGATTGGGGCAAAGCATCGTCAATACTAATGCGTTCCCTGTTTCTCTTTGTTCAGCTATTGGATGGATTTAAAACTACAAATGATAACGTGAAGGGGTTACTACCTGCATATATTGAAAATGCAGGTTTTAAAAGGGTGGAAATAAAAAAGAACTTCTCAACAATTTTTGGAACATTAACATTATATAAAGCTATAAACTAAGGATCATGGATACAACCATGTATAATAAAACTGATAACATATTGCTGATGCAACAATTAGATTTATTTACGGAGTATTGCCTTCAGTGCGAATCCCTGCTCTTGGTTTCAGGAAATGATAATCATATAGGGATTATGCGGGATTGTGCTGACCTGAATATTTTATTAAGTGAATATATAAAGCGAAGATCTGTATTAGAGAAACCTCTTATTAAATGTTGTATTGAATCCTGGTCGTTATGCGCCATCATCCTTGCTGAATATGACCATGATTCAACCTTTGAACGATGCTATGATATATGCCAAACCTGTATAAGTGATTTTAAAGACTATTTATAAAATTGAAATGAGAAAAATAATTCTACTAATACTATGTGCTACTGTTATGCTTTGTAAGAGCTATTCACAAACTGTAACTGAGCCATGTTATTTTGACAACTATCAACGCCAGCGCAAAGCACAGGTTGACAAAGCGGAAAAAATTATTTCCGATGCCATTCACATTGCAACTGTATATAAAAAATCTTCTTCATCAGGCGGTGTAAAAATAATTCCGGTTGTTGTGCATGTTATTCATAACGGTGGAACGGAAAACATATCTGATGCACAAATACAAAGTCAGATCACAGTATTGAATGAAGACTTTAGAAAAATTACAGGAACAAGTGGCGATGGAAACGGAGTAGATACAGAAATAGAATTTTGCTTGGCCAAGAAAACTCCTGATGGAAAATGCACGAATGGAATTGTTCGGATTCAATCAGCACTCAGCAATCATTTAACTTATCAACGGGCGCAATTGAAAAACCTGAGCTATTGGGATAACACCCGATACCTCAACATGTATGTAGTGAAAACCATTAATGGTAGTAGCGGAATTTTAGGTTATGCTTCTTATCCCGGAGGCCCTCCTGATGAAGATGGTATAGTGTTACGACATGATTATTTTGGACGTATAGGAACGGCAGCAACTACACTTGGCAGAACCACCACGCATGAAATCGGACATTGGTTTGGTCTGTATCACACATTTAACGGAGGCTGCGGAATAGATACCTGTTCGGATGGAGATTATGTATGCGATACTCCTCCTGCTATTAATCCTAATTATGGTTGCCCTACAATCAATACCTGCTCAAACGATTTCCCGAATGTGAATGACCAGGTTCAAAACTATCTCGATTATTCCAATGATGGTTGTAAAAGCATGTTCACTGACGGGCAAAAAACAAGGATGCACGCATCATTGACAAGTTTACGTTACGATATTTGGCAGCAATGGAATATTGATTCAACGGGCTGTGATAGTGGTTATGTATCACCTTCCTGTAATGTAATTGCTGACTTTACCTCAAATGCCCAAAATATTTGTGTTGGGAATACGGTTCTTTTCACCAATAAAACATTGAACAACCCATTGTCTTTTCAATGGTATTTTACTGGCGGAACACCAGCCACATCAACCGCTTTAAATCCAACGGTTACTTATGCTACATTAGGTACATTCCCTGTTAAGCTGGTAGCAATAGGAAGCAGCGGAATGGATAGTGTGATTCAGTCAGGCTACATAAACGTTACCACGCCTCCCGTTGGCCAGGCACTACCATTTTTTGAGGGATTTGAAACTTCCGTATTTCCTCCCAATGGGATTACCATTGATAACCCGGATGCAGGCATTACCTGGGAACGTGATACGGTCGCAGTTCAATATGCCGGAACCGGATCCGCTAAAATTAATAACCTGATAAATACCAATTATGGACAATCGGATGCCATGCTATTGCCACGCTTTGATTTTACTACGTTTACCGGCACTCCTTATTTAAATTTTAAATGGGCCTATGCAAAATCGGATATTAATTATTCGGATGAGTTAATTGTTTTGGTATCGAGCGATTGTGGTGTAAACTGGACACAAAAATTTTATAGAACCGGAACAGCCATGACCACCGGTACAACGCAAACCACGCCTTATATACCCGATACAAATACAGTATGGAAAACTGCGAATGTCAGTTTAAGCACGTATTCCACAAGCACCAATGTATTAATCAAAATTGTAAATGTAACCGATGGTGGAAACAACCTGTATATTGATAATATTAATCTTGGTGCTATTCCAACAGGAATTGAGGTTCAGGATGCAACAAATTATTCCTTGCTAATATATCCCAACCCAGCCAGTATTTCTTTTACTATCGAATATCTGCTTCCGAAATCCGAAAATATTTTTTATGAAATAATGGATATCACGGGCAGGAAAATTACTTCATCAGCTATAATAAAACAATCGGAAGGTTTTCATCAGGTTTCTGTTCAAACCGGAGATCTTTCAGATGGGATGTATTATGTAAAGATGAAAATTGGAAACCAAATAGTAACTAAAAAGATTTTAATTACTAAATAAGATGCGAGCATGAAAAAATTAGTGTTATCAATTTTTGTTACCGCATTGGTTCATGTTTGGGCTTTTGCACAAATACCAAATAATGATTTTGAAGTTTGGACAACAATCGGTGGTTATCAAACTCCTGATGATTGGGATAACTTAAACCAAATAACCTATAATAACGGTATTTATACTTGTATTCAAGGAACTCCGGGTTATTCAGGTGCATCGTATTTATTTCTCAGCTCGAAAACAATACCCGGTAAAGGAGTTGTTCCCGGTGTTGCCGTTTGTGGTAAAATCGATACAATAACATACAAGCCAAAATCCGGGTTTCCGTTTGCAAATCGGCCACAATACCTGAGTTATTATATGCAATTTATGCCTTATGATCCAAGCGATTCTTCAAGCGTAAAAATACTTTTGACCAAGTGGAACCAGACACAATTAAAAAGAGATACAGTAGCTTTTGGTGCAAGCTATTTTAACTCAATGGCGCACAGTTGGTTTTATAACAGCACCTATTTGAATTACACAAATGGCGACAATCCCGATAGCGCAATTATTGTCGTTTCTTCCAGTAGCAGCTTTCCTAAAGATGGCAGCTACATTTACATAGATAAATTACAATTTCAGGGAACCGTTATTGGTATTGATGAAAACTATTTAAGCTCTAATAGTGTTTTTATTTTTCCAAATCCAACAGCCGGAAGTCTTTCAATACACTATACTTTATCAGACAATTCAGAGGTAAGCATAAAAATTACTGATGCTTTAGGCCGTGAAGTTCATGCTTCTGAAACTGCTAAACAACCATTAGGGCAGTATAAAAAGGAAATAAACACCGATTTCCCCAATGGGATATATAACGTTGCACTAAAAACAGGAAATACTTTAACAAACAAAAAATTGATTATAAATAAATAAAAAACACCACCCCCACAGAGCCAATAATTGCTGATTTATACCGGAGTTTAGGTTATAAGAAGTAGTTATCTCTGTGGGTTACTTAAACTTTAAATAAAATGAAATTACCCTTTAAAATAGTTGTGCTTTTCATGCTTTTGATTTCATCAGCTAAGGCACAACACGATCATTCCAGCCACAGCCATGATGGAGGAGCTGCACATGAACATAAGGCAGAACCGCCTCACGGTGGCGAAATTAAGGATGTTGGAAAATATCATTTTGAAATTGTATTTGATGCTTTTACCGCCAACGAAAAATTAAGTGTTTGGATTTTAAAATCAAATCTTAAAGTGATCGATCCGAAAGAATTTACGGGTAAGGTGAAAATACAATACACTGACGGAAAAGAAGTAGAGAAAACACTAACAATTAATTCGGACAAATTCTTCTGCAATGTGGAGGATATAACAAAAGCATTTACAGCCCTGATTATTGTGAGCATTAAAGGAAAAGAATATCACACAACATATACTTACAAAGGATTAGGTAAATAATTAGTACAGATAAATATGAGTAACAATCTCGAACAAATCATCAGCCAATTAACAGGATTTAAAAAGAAATAAATGAAATTGAAACAGGTGTTCATACTGATCGTTTGCCTGAATGAGAACTTTTCTCAATTCAGGATTTTCATAACAGTATGGCCCTGTTTCATAAATTATAAATAAAAATTAAATGAAGAAAAAAACTAACATCATTATCCTGCTTTTGGTAGTTATTACACTATCATCAATGGTTATGGATACAGCTCATGAGTACAAAACATCTTCGCTCTGCGATGCTCCATTAGTCGGAGGACATACTGGTGCGCCAGGTGAAACATCCTGCACCGGATGTCATGGGGGTACGGCAAATACAGGCCCAGGTGCGCTCTCCTTTGATTTAGGAGGCGTTACACAGTATGCACCAAACCAAACTTATACCGGAACAGTGAAACTGAATCAAACCGGGGTCAATAAATTTGGCTTTGTATCTCTTGCTCTACAAAATACGGGCAATACTACGATAGGCGCTTTTTCATTGATTGATACAGTTCGAACAAGATTGTTTGTTGACGGTAGCCGGAATTATGTTGGCCATACTCCATGTGGCGCAGATGCTACCCCAGCTGATTCAACACAATGGCAGTTTAAATGGACAGCTCCCGCTACAAATGTGGGTAATATTACTTTATATCTTGGTTCTCTCGCAACCAATCACAATCATGCTACAAGCGGAGATAATACTTATACATCATCCATTGTTTTAACGCCAGCAACGACCAGCATTGAGGAAATTTCCGGTGTTTTAACGGAATTAAATGTTTATCCCAATCCTGTATCCGATTATTTATCGGTTAGTTTTCAAATGCACATCTCCGAGCCAGTTAGTATAGAATTAGTAGATATAAATGGCAGGACAATAGAAGTATTCAAGCAGGAATCAGTATCTCCGGGCATTATCAAAAAGTCAATTGATATTAAGGATAAAAATATTAAGCCTGGAATTTACTTTATGAAAGTATGTGTTGGAGATAAATTCATTTCAAAAAATATATCAATACAATAAACAGTATGGAAAAATATAGTGTAAAAAGGAACCGGATTTTTTACCTGCTATTAGTAGCTATTACATTCCTTTCGGTTTCCGATCTTTTGGCGCATGAAGGACATAAGCATGATGCGAATGTTACTTTACCGGTAGGGATAAATGACTTTCCTTCATACCATCCCCTTGCCGTACACTTTCCAATTGTTTTATTAATTATTGCAGCCATTATTCAAATAATTGCTCTGTTCTCAGAAAATAAAATTTTACACTTTTTGGTAGCTGGACTTACCGTATTCGGATTTATTGGAGCATACGTAGCATCTTCTATTTTACACCCGCACACAGTTCCTTTAAGCCCGACAGCAACGGAGCTATTAGAATCCCATGAACGGTTTGCTTCTTATACAATTTGGCTTTCGGGATTGGCCAGCGCCTTAAAGCTCTTTACATTATTTAAAAAGAAAAAAATCATTGAAATAATCACAGCGTTTATCCTTTTGGCTACTGCTATATCAGTAAGTATGGCAGGACATCACGGATCTGAGCTGGTACACAAATTCGGAATCGGGCCAAAGGGAAATTATTTAGAACAAAACCATAAACACTAAAAATCAATAAAATGAAATCGAAAATTCACGAATACTTAAACTTAAAAACCAAAAACATGAGTAAAACAAAAATTCTAATGACAGCAATCTGCGTAAGTATCCTAAACATAACAGGTGTATTTGCACAAACTAAAAGCGAGAAAAAAACAGAGAAGGTTGAAATAAAAACTTCTGCTGTTTGCGGAATGTGTAAATCAACCATTGAAAAAACTTTATCAAAAGAAGAAGGTGTTGATAAATCCAAATTGGATGTTAAAACCAAGACTATTGAAGTTACTTACGATCCGGCTAAAACAAGTCCTGAAAAAATAAAAAAAGCGATAACGATGGCTGGCTATGATGCGGACAACATGCCCGCTGATTCCACCGCTTATAGTAAGCTCCACGATTGTTGTAAAAAAGACGGTAAACATTAAAAATAAATTCTAACAATTAAATTAAAAATTATGAAAACTAAAGCAATTAAATTCAGTTCAGTCCTTGCAATAGCAGTATTAGTATGGTCATGCGGAAACAATGAATCCACAGAAGCTAACCATGAATCCGGTGAACATCAACACACAGAAGGTGAAGCAGCTTCAGCCAGTACTCCAAGTTTAATAGATCCTGTTGTTCAGCATTACATACATCTTAAAAACGCATTGGTGGCATCAAATTTTGATGAAGCAAAAGCCGGAGCCAAAGCGATGGTGGATGCAGTTAATAGTGCCGACACATCAGCATTTTCTGCCGAACAAAAAGCGGTTTGGAATGAACAGGTTGGTAAAGTAAAAGAGAATGCAGAACATATTGTGGAAACACCTGAACTGGCTCATCAAAGAGAACACTTAGGCCCATTAACGGATGGAATGTATGCTTTAATAAAGGCATTTGGCGGAGGGAAAACACTCTATTATGACTTCTGCCCTATGGCAAACGAAAATAAAGGAGGCTATTGGTTGAGCGAAAATGAAGATATAAAAAACCCATACTTCGGAGATGAAATGCTTCAATGCGGAGAGGTTAAGGAAACACTTAAATAAAACTGATTATTGCCATAATTAGTGCCTTATTCAAAGTTTAAATAATTAACAATGATAAATAGTTTCATAACCTGGGCGCTTAAAAACCGCATTATTGTATTGCTAATTGCAGCGATCGTTATCGTTTATGGCATCTATGCGGTGAAGAATACTCCCGTAGATGCCATTCCTGATTTATCTGAAAACCAGGTCATCATTTTCACGGAATGGATGGGGCGTAATCCGCAAATTATCGAAGACCAAATTACTTATCCTTTAGTCAGCAATCTTCAGGGTATTCCAAAAATAAAAAACATTCGTGCAAACAGCATGTTCGGGATGAGTTTTGTGTTCGTGATTTTTAATGATGATGTGGATATTTATTGGGCGAGAACGAGAGTGCTTGAACGACTGAATTATGCTCAGCGTTTGCTTCCTGAAGGCATTACACCTACACTCGGCCCCGATGGAACGGGATTAGGACATGTTTACTGGTACACATTGGACGCACCCGGTTATGATCTGGGGGAACTTCGTGCATTGCAGGATTGGTATATCCGCTTTGCTTTGCAGTCCGTTGATGGCGTGAGCGAAGTAGCTTCCTTTGGCGGTTTTCAACGACAATACCAGGTAGTAGTGGATCCTTATAAACTCCGCTATTATGATATTCCATTAATGGAGGTAGCAAACAAAATTAAGTCGAACAATAATGATGTGGGTGGAAGAAAGTTTGAGCAATCGGATATAAGTTATATCATAAAAGGATCGGGATATATTAAAAACATAAGGGAAATTGAGAACATTCCACTCAAAACAAATAACTCTGTTCCGGTGAGAGTAAAAGATGTCGCAGCAGTTCAAATGGGTGGAGAGTTAAGACTTGGTATTATTGATGAAAATGGCCAAGGAGAAAGAGTGGGTGGAATAGTTATAATGCGATACGGAGAAAATGCTAAGGACGTGACAGAACGGATTAAAGCAAAACTACCTGATATTGAAAAAGGATTGCCACCGGGAGTAAAGTTCAAAGTAGCGTATGACCGCTCTGATCTTATTGATGCCACCATAGCCACTTTGAAAAATGCCCTTGTGGAAGAAATTATAGTAGTAGTTATTGTTCTGCTCATATTTTTACTTCATATAAGAAGTGCCTTGGTCGTAATTATAACCATTCCTATGTCGATTCTCATTTCGTTTATTATGATGAGTTGGTTCGGAATTACTTCCAATATCATGTCGTTGGCTGGAGTAGCATTGGCAGTTGGTGATTTGGTGGATGCAGGAATTGTGATGGTGGAAAATGCAATGAAATCCATAAGTGGTGAAGACGATTGATTTTTTTACGAACAAAACGAAATAAATATGTTATCAAACGAAGAAAGAGAAAAGAAGATTGAGGCTTCTTCCAAGCTGGTAGGAAAGGCTGTGTTTAGCTCCATACTGATTACGCTGGTGTCATTCAGTCCCATTCTTTTCCTAACAGGACAGGAACATAAACTGTTTTCCCCTTTGGTGTGGACTAAAACCTTCGCTATGATTGGTTCTGCCTTTGTAGTTATATTCCTTGTTCCTGTACTTATGACCATGTTTTTAAAGGGAAATGTACGGCCTGAAAGCAAACACCCTGTTTCAAGATTTTTCCTTTGGATGTACAATCCTATTATTCGCTGGTGTTTGAAGTGGAAGAAAATAACTCTTGCATTAAGCCTTGCTTTGGTATTGGGAAGTGTTCCTCTTGTGCTTAATCTCGGTACTGAATTTATGCCACCATTAGATGAAGGCTCCCTTCTTTTCATGCCTGTTACCTTACCTGATGTTTCCAATTCTGAAATCAAACGCATTATGCAGGTACAGGATAAATTAATTATGACAGTTCCCGAAGTGCAAAACGTACTTGGCAAAGCAGGACGAGCCAATACCGCCACAGATAATGCACCTATCAGCATGATTGAAAGTATTATTCTATTAAAACCTCAATCCGAATGGAGAGAAGGTTTAAGCAAGAATGATATTATCAATGAACTAAATTCAAAAATGCAGATCCCCGGAGTAATTAATGGCTGGACACAACCCATCATTAATCGTATCAATATGCTTTCCACCGGAATAAGAACAGATGTTGGAATTAAAGTATATGGGCAAAATCTTGATACTATCAACAAGTTGGCTCAACAGTTTAAAAAAGAACTCGAAGGTATGGAGGGTGTAAAAGATTTGTATGTGGAGCCTATTGTAGGAGGTAAATACATTGAAATGAAAGTGAGAAAAGATGAGATTGGCAGATATGGACTTTCTGTTGATGATGTAAATATGTTTATTGAAACAGCTCTCGGAGGCATGAATGTAACCACCACTGTTGAAGGCAGACAGCGTTTTTCTGTCAATGTGCGTTTTGCACAGGATTTTCGTGATAAGATTGATAAACTAAAACGGATGCAATTGCAAACAATGGATTATGGGCCTATACCACTTTCAGCCGTTGCCGATATTAATATTACCGAAGGCCCACCAATGATTAGTTCAGAAAATGCGATGCTACGGGGAACCCTTTTATTCAATGTGCGTGATAGAGATTTAGGAAGCACGGTAAAAGATGCCAAAAAGAAGTTAGAAGAAGCTGTAAAGAAATTACCTCAAGGATATTTTTTACAATGGAGTGGACAGTATGAAAACCAAGTGCGGGCAAACGAGAGATTAAGAATGATTATACCCCTTGTATTGGTCATTATTATGGTTATTCTCTATTTCACTTTCCATACGTTTAGAGAAGTGCTTATTGTTATTTCTGCTATACCTGTTGCCTTGGTTGGAGGAGCTTATTCCCTTCATTTCTTCGATGTAAATTTCTCTGTTGCAGTTGCGGTAGGATTTATTGCATTGTTTGGTGTAGCAGTGGAAACAGGTGTATTGATGCTGGTCTATATGAACAACTCTGTTTATAAAAAGGTAAAAAAGAATAAAGCTGAAAACAAATCATTGACAAAACAGGACATAGAAGATGCGATATATGATGGAGCAGCCTTGCGATTAAGACCGAAACTAATGACAGTGTTGGTGGACATAATAGGTTTGATGCCCGTTTTGCTGGCTACCGGAACCGGAAGTGATGTAATGAAACCCATAACAATTCCTTTTGTCTTTGGATTAATTACATCCACCTTATTCGTTCTTATCGTATTGCCGGTTTTATATGCTTTAGTGAGGGAGTATGAATTAAGAAATCACGGAAAATTAATAGTACAAGAATTTGAAGATTAATATTCAAAAGATATAAGATGTTTAAAGCAAAAGAATTAATAATAGGAGCAGCAATTATTTTCGGCTTACTATTTTGCCCGGATAAAATCTCTGCCCAGGTTTTAACGATTGATAGCATATTAACAGCTATTGAAAAAAATCATCCTGAACTGAAAATGTATGATGCCCAGATTAATGCTTACAACTCTTATGCGAAAGGGGCAAAATCTCTTGAACCTCCCCAAGTTGGTGCGGGTTTTTTTATGACACCTTATAACGTTTCTATGTGGAAAGGAGAAGGTTCACATACAGGCTCTCCTGGCATGGGTTCATTTATGATATCCGCACAGCAAATGTTTTCTAATCCTAAAAAACTAAATGCTAATTCCACTTACATGCAAAGTATGTCAAATGTTGAAAAGGAGATGAAAGGGACTACAAAAAATGAAATGTTCAGCATGGCTAAAATGAGTTATTATGAATGGCAAGTGATGAAAAAGAAACTTAAAATCCTGACCGAAAGTGAAGAACTTTTAAGCTATATCATTCAATCAACCGAAATCCGGTACACTTACGGAATGGATAAGCTCAATGCGTATTACAAGGCTAAGGCAATGCTTGGTGATATACAGCAAATGAAGATTATGATAGAAACAGAAATAAGGCAGAGGATGATCGAATTAAACACGCTGATGGTCCGAAATCAAGAGTTAGAATTTGATATTGATACCACTTTTGTTTTGAAGAATTACGAAACTTCCATTACAGATACAACCATCATTACAACCAATCGAAGCGATTATAAGGCATTATCTCAGAATGTTAATTTGCTCCAATCAAAACAGCTTTATGAACGCTCTAAGCGCCTACCTGACTTTGGAGTAAAATACGATCACATGCTGGCTTTTGGCTCACAACCACAGCAATTCAGTTTGATGGCCATGATTACCATTCCCATTGCGCCCTGGTCATCCAAAATGTATCAATCCTCTGTTTCCGGGCTTAATTATGAAATTGAGGCTATGAAAAATCAGCAACAATCGTTAGTTAATGGTACAGGTGGAATTATTAAAAGCATCCAATCGCAGATCAAAAATAAAAAGCAACAGATAGATCTGTATGAAAAAACTATAATCCCTTCTGTGAGAAAAAATTATCAGGTTACGCTCCTGGCTTATGAACAAAACACAGAAGAATTATTCATGGTATTGGATGCATGGCAAAATTTGAAGGTAGCTCAATCGGGATACTTTGATCTATTGAACGACTTGCTCCAGCTCCAGGTGCAATATGAAAAACAATTGGAAATAAAATAAATAATGTCAAACCTCAAAAACAAAAACAAAAATGAAAACAAAAAACAAAATCGTTTCAATGATAGCCATAGTAGGGCTACTTAGCTTAGGCTCGTGTCAGAAAAAACCAATGGCGTGTTTTGATGCCAGCCCAACGACCATAAGTGCTGGCCAGTCAGTAAGTTTTACAAGCACTTGCTCAATGGATGCACACCATTACGAATGGGAGTTTGGCGATGGAGGAACATCAATGGATGCGAATCCTTCTCACACATACAGTACAGCCGGATCTTACACAGTAAAGTTAAAAACCATGAGTAAGAACAGCAAAAAGATGGATGAAACATCTAAAACAATAACCGTTAATTAATTGCAAATGGACAGGAGAGATTTTCTTCGCTTTTCGGGAATGGGAACTGCCTATGCTTTATTGGCTGGTAGTTCCCCATTTCTTCTTTCTTCATGCAGAAAGGATAGCATGATGAATATGGACATTAGCCCCGTGAATGTGATAGAAGGAGCTTTTGATAGTCCATTGTCAATTCCGTCCGTTATCAATGGGCAAGGTTCTCTTGCAGCGCAAAACACAACCCATTCCATTTTTAACGGAAAAATTTCTAAAGTATTGGGTTACCAGTCAGGATCTATACTTGGGCCTACGATACAAACAAACACCGGTGGAGCCGTAAATATTAATTTACAAAACAGCTTATCAGAACATACCAATATACATTGGCATGGATTAATCATCCCGGCCAACATGGACGGACATCCTGAAGACGTGGCACAGGCGGGTTCATCCTTCAATTACAATTTCACCATAAACCAACGTGCCGGAATGTATTGGTATCACCCTCATCCGCATGGCTTCACAGCAAAGCAGACATTTAGAGGACTGGCAGGTGTTTTTGTGGTAAATGATACAGAGGAACAATCTCTTAATCTTCCTTCAGGAGCTTTTGAAGTACCGCTTATTATCCAGGACAAACGGATATTTCCTGATTACGCCCTTGATTATTCTCCGCAAATGGGAGAGATAATGGCTGGTTATATGGGACAATATATTACCGTAAACGGAGTGTCTTCGCCCTACTTGAATGTAAACAAACGGAATTACAGAATAAGAGTTTTAAACGGATCAAACGCCCGCATATTCAACATTGCACTCAGCAACAATGCTTCATTTGCTGTTATTGGCTCTGATGGTGGATTGTTAACAGCACCGCAGACAGTAAGCTCTTTACTTCTTGGGCCTGGAGAACGTGCGGATTTAATTATTGATTTTTCTTCTTACGCTTTAAATACAGACTTATTTCTTATCAACCGCACCTTTAGTGGAGGAGCTGCCCAGGGTACTCAGGAATTTAAGATTATGAAATTTTCTGTTGCACAAAATGATACAGACACTTTTACATTACCGGCAGCTCTATCAACTATAAACCTGATCGCTGAAGGCAGCGCTTCCAAAACAAGAACATTCAATATCTCTAATGCAGGTATGGGGCATGGAGGCCACAGCGGAATGAGCATGAAAGGAATGCACAAAATCAATGACAAAATATATGATGCTAACCGGATAGATGAGACTGTACAAGCAGGTGCAACCGAAATATGGGTATTTGACAATTCAAGCGGTGATGAGCCTCACCCGATGCACATTCATGGAATGCAATTCCAGGTGCTTGACAGAACAGGAGGAAGAAATAGTTTAATACCTACCGAAACCGGTTGGAAAGATACAGTAATGCTAATGCCGGGAGAAAAGGTGCGAACCATTATGACGTTTCATCAAAACAAAGGAAAGTATGTTGTTCACTGTCACAATCTCGAACATGAAGATGATGGTATGATGTTACAGTTTGAAGTTGTTTAAAATTTAAGATAATAAACATGAAAAAAATATTTGTTTCCACACTCTGCATAATGCTTGTAACAGGCAGTGCATTTTCACAATCAAAATTTCGCCTGGGAGTAACTTATAACCTGAGCGCTTCTACCATTTTATCTTCTGATATGTCGGGCATGAGCGGCACGATGCCGGATGCCCAAATGAAATTAGGAATGAAGCTCAACCCCGGAGCAGCGTTAAGAGCAGAATACTTTTTTACTGAAAAGTATGGATTATATCTTCAAACAGGATATCAGCAGAGAGGAGCCATCTTTAAAGAGTTCATGGATGATTACAAACCACGTTATCGCCTTAACTATTGGGATGTGAACCTGGGAGGCCAGTTTAAAACCAAAGGCTTAATGAAAGGCCATCAGTTTTTAGTTAATCTTGGAATAACCCAACACACCTTGTTATCGGCCAGTCGTGTTTATGATACGGGAAGCGATAATATAACAGAGGAATTTAAGATGAATAATATGGGTGTTTTTCTCGGAATTGGAGGAAATACCCCAATGTTTGAAAAAGACATATTTCAGATTTTACTTTTCGGTAATTATGGAATAAGCCAATTGTATTCCGGCAATTTTGAAAAAAACGGAATGATGGGTAAAAATCTGTTATTCGGTATTCAGTTAAGTTATCTCTTGGGAAAACCAGCAAGCAAAGAATAAAATGAACATAAAAAGTAAAATATTATTGATGTCATTTTGTGCATTGATTCTTGCCTGCAACAATGGTAAAGAATCAAATAATGAGCATGAGAATCATTCAACTCAGGAGGAACAAAAAGTATATACCTGTCCCATGCATCCGGAAATAATCAGAAATGAACCGGGACAATGTCCGATCTGCGGAATGGATCTGGTAGAGAAAACAACAGATGGACAAAAGGCAAATAATAAAGACTTGGAGCTTTTACTGAAAGCTACTAATCAATACGTAATTAGTCAGGTTAATACAGCCAGTCCAATTGAGAAAGCATTATCCACAAATATTTTTGCTATGGGATATATTACATACGATGCAAAGCAAATCAACACTATATCGGCAAAAGTTTCCGGCAGGATTGAAAAACTCTATGTAAAATACAGGTATCAACCAATTAGTAAAGGTCAAAAGCTAATGGATATTTACAGCAAAGACCTGGAAACAGAACAACAGAATTTACTTTTTCTTTTAAAAAATGATTCGGAAAATTTTTCTTTGATAAAGGCTTCCGAACAAAAACTTTTACTGCTTGGAGTAACACCGGAGCAAATCAATCAAATAAAATCATCAGATAAAACATTTTATGCAGTAACCATTTACAGTCCCTATACCGGCCACCTGCATGATGTAATGCAGGCAGATAATTCTATTAAAGGCAGTACTGGAATGGAAAATGAAAGCATGACTTCTTCCATATCAACAGCACAAGAGTTGCAAATAAAAGAAGGAATGTATATCTCCAAAGGACAAACTATTTTCAATATTTATGACATACAAAAAATATGGGCTTTACTGAACATTTACCCGGATGTTCAAAGTTCTATAAAAAAAGGTCAAAAAATAAAGTTAGAGATAGATGGATTAAAAGACCGGGAAGTAGAAGCTACAATAGATTTTATTGAACCGGTTATCAGGAACAATCAAAAAAATATAACTGCAAGAGTACATCTGAATAATCCATCTAATGAAATAAAAATCGGGGCAATTGTGAAAGCGAAATCGGACAAACAGGAACAAAAAGGTTTATTCGTTCCTGCTTCTTCAATTGTGAGCTTAGGATTAAAGAATATTGTTTTTGTGAAGCAAAACGGTTTGTTTAAAAGTCGAAAAGTACAGACAGGTGTGCGTTCGGGAGAATGGACTGAAATTATTTCCGGGATCAACAAGAATGACACAATTGCACAGAATGGTCAATTTTTAATGGATAGTGAAAGTTTTATTAAAACAGAAAATAAATAAAATGCTGAAAAAGATTTTAAATATTCTATTGCTTGTTTTCTTCATTTCCTGCGGGAGAAAAGAAGACAAAACAGCGAACGATGTGTATTACACTTGTTCTATGGATCCGCAAGTAGTAGAATCAAAACCGGGCAATTGCCCTATTTGTAAAATGCCCCTAACAGAAGTGAAAAAAGGGCAGATGCAAGGCGAGAACGAACTCCAACTCAGCGACCAGCAAATTCAATTAGGAAATATCACTACGGATTCACTCAAAGAGCATTTGCTTGGTGATGATATTTTACTAACCGGAATTGTTAATGCCAATGAGAATACACTTGTAAGTATCAGTTCAAGAGTGATGGGTAGGATAGAGAAATTATACTTTAAAACTACCGGGGATATTATTTCCAAAGGCCAACCATTATATGAAATATATAGTGAAGATCTGAATATAATAATCAAGGAAATGTTTCTCGCTGCCGAAAAAAAGCGGTCATTAAAAGGCAATGAAATTGATTATGATAAAATCCTTCAAAGTGCAAGGAATAAACTTTTGCTATATGGACTTACAGAAGAACAAATAAAACAAATTGAAAGTGAAAACACTCCCCCTTACACAATAAAAATACTTAGTAAGATTGATGGTATTATTTATTCAGTTGATACCAAAGAAGGAAATTACTTGATGGAAGGAGGCGATGTTTTTCATTTAGCTGATTTCTCAACAGTTTGGGTGGAAGCCCAGGTTTATTCTGATTACATGAGTGAAATTAAAGCGGGAATGGAAGCCAAAGTAATGTTTGCAGCTTTTCCGGGAAGAGAATTTTCCGGTCAACTAACTTTTGTAAATCCCGAACTTAATCCATCTTCAAAGATTAACATAATTAGGGTGGAAGTTCCAAATTCAAACGAGGATATAAAACCGGGTATGCAGGCATACCTGAGCTTATTGCTTAAGCAGAAAAGTGGTCTTTCCTTACCTACTGATGCTGTAATAAAAGATAGTAAAGGCTCAACGGTATGGCTGCAAACCGGGAATAATAAATTTAAAAGTGTGATGGTTCAAACCGGCCTTGAAGCCAACGGATACACTGAAATTTTACATGGCCTGAACAAAGGAGATATTGTTATTGTTTCAGGAGCTTATTTACTGAACAGTGAATACATTTTTAAGAAAGGGACTGATCCGATGGCTGGGCATGAGGGTATGTAATAATAAATTATAATGGAAAAAACTACTATTCGTATCAAACACATGTGTTGCAGCAGTTGCATTGAAACCGTAACACGGGAATTAACAACTCTTGGGTTAAAGGTTGAATCTGCTAAATTAGGTGAGGTGACTTATACAGAATCTACGAAAGTTAAAATCGATTTAATTAATAATAAATTGAAAGCACACGGATTTGAAATAATAACGGATGGTGAAGAACAATTGGTAGAATTAATTAAAACAACCATAATAGAATTAATATATCATTCAGAAACTTTGCAGGGATTAAGTTACTCAGAACATCTGGTAAAAAAAATCGGAAAACCATATCGGCATCTCAGCAGAATTTTCTCCGCTCATAAAAAGACCACAATAGAGAAATATATTATTTTACAGAAAATAGAGCGAACCAAAGAATTAATTGAGTATGGAGAATTGAATTTCTCTGAAATTGCTTATCAATTGGGTTATAAAAACCTGCAACATCTTTCCACCCGGTTTAAAGCAGTAACAGGAATTTCTATGACCAGTTATAAGGAAATAAAAAATAAAAAAAGGAATTTTATTAATGAAATATAACACCCGATAAATCGAAGTTTTTTGCAGAATAGCGTAACAACCGGAACAACAGGATAGTATATATTTGTCTGAGTTTGGAATATAACATCTTTAACCCAATATACCTATGAAAAAAATATACTTAATGATGTCAATGCTATTACTAACGGGCATTACATTTTCCCAAACAGCAACTAATTTCACCGCCAACGATTGCAGCAGCAATTCACACGATCTTTTTACCGAATTAAATTCAGGAAAGATTGTTGTAATCTCTTTTGTTATGCCCTGTGGCTCTTGCATAGCGCCTACTTTGGCAGCGGATGCAGCTGTACAAAGCTATGCTTCAAGCAATCCCGGCCAAGTATTGTTTTATGTGTCTGATGATGTTGGATCAACTTCTTGTTCTACTTTGAATAGTTGGCAATCCACTAACAGCATTACATCAGATGCAACATTTGCCAATACTGCTGTAAATATGGCTCAATATGGTAGTGGCACTATGAATAGAGTAGTTGTTTTAGGAGGTACGAGCCATACAATATATTACAATGCAGGCAGCGGAGTTAATCAAACTGCAATACAAAATGCAATTAATACAGCCCTTTCTGCAACTGGAATTAATGATAATTCCAAAATAGATTTTCAACTCAAAGTATTTCCTAACCCGGTTACTGATAATTTTTCCGTTACGTATTCGCTTTTACAATCTGATAATGTAAAAATGGAAGTTGTAAACATGCTTGGAGAAAAAGTAAAAGAGATTGTAAGTGAAAACCAATCGGCAGGTCCGCATGAATTATACATTGGAACGGAAGGCATGAATGCAGGTGTTTACTTTTTAAAAGTAGCCACCAGTGATTTTTCAACACTTGTTAAGTTTACGGTTTCACACTGATTTTTTTCATAGTTGATTGTTTAGTTTGAACCTGCATTATGCAATATTGATGCAGGTTTTTTTATAATAATTTATTTGAAGCAAGTAATAATAACCATATCTATCTTATTATACGGTGAGTATTTATATGCTCAGGGGTGTTGTTCAGGAGGGAGCGGCAGCCCTATTGCAGGCGGTGCATCACAGGGTGTTTTACAGGAGAGGCAAATGGAAATTTCCAGCAACTATCAATATATAGGTACAAGTAAATTTCTATACCAGGATAAAGATACTGTAAAGCAATTTGACTATTTGAGCAGCAATTACATATATACACGATTGGCCTATGGCCTCACTAAAGATTTTACGATGTCTGTTGAATCGGGTTACTTTATTAATAAAACTCAAATTGGTTTAGACAAAGTGGATACGATAAAGTCATCTGGAATTGCAGATCTGATTTTGTTTCCAAGATATGATATTGTAAATCGTACAGAAGAATCCAAGCGCACGGAAATCACTATCGGTTTAGGCTATAAAATTCCATTGGGGATGCATAATGATTCTACCGTTGTTTATACCAATCCAACAACAGGACAAAGATTTTATACTACCTCTCCACCAACAGTTCAACCCACAACCGGCTCACAGGATATTATTTTTTACACTTTCTTTTTTCGAGGTTATCCGTTGAAAAATTTTAGAATTTTTGCCAATACCTTGTACATAAAAAAAGGGTGGAACTCTTTGGGTCAAAAATTCGGTGATTATGCGACAATTGGTTTATTTGCCAGTAAAACTTTCTTTGAAAAATTAGGAGTGACCCTTCAAGTAAGGGGAGAATGGATTGACAAAATGAAGGCCGATAAAAATGTGGACTTATTGGCTTTGTATAATGTTGATATTACCTCCACCGGCAGCAGGAAAGTGTTTTTTGTTCCGCAGCTAAGTTATACACATAAAAGTTTTACAGTTTTCGTTTTGAGTGAGATCCCTGTTTACCAATATGTAAATAACATACAGGTAGCTTCACAATATCAATTTACCGGAGGTCTTTCATATCGTTTTTATATTAACAAACCTTAACACCGTTGCCATGAAGACAAAAATATTTATTACCGCTATTATGATGATGTACTTATCCTCTCTAACAGGACAAAATTACATTGATAAATATTTAACCGACCCTTTGACTTATACAACAATAGGAGCATCTTCCAACAATCTTAATCAACCGAGAGATTTAGATTTTAAGCCAAATACAAATGAATTATGGGTAACAAACAAGGCTACTTCTGCCGGAGGATCGGTGGTCATATTCTATAATGCTGGACAATCCAATCAGACTTCTCAATACAGGAAAGATTCTCACAGTTCTCATTTTCTGATGTACCCAAGCGCAATGGCTTTTTCAGATATAGGTGAGCTTGGAGCTGTAAGTGAAATTCAAAATACAAATTCGCAAAGCCCGACATTTATGGGACCATCTTTATGGTCATCTGATACATCGATGTATGCAAGAGTGTTTCAGAATAACTGGATGAGCAACTATCCTTTGGGAAGCCATCTGGATATGCTGCATCAAAGCCCATTCAGTATGGGAATTGCCCATGATTCAGCAAAAATATATTGGGTGTTTGATGGTTATAACGGCAATATATGTAAATATGATTTTGTAACAGATCACGATCCCGGACACGATGACCATTCGGCAGGAAAGATATGGCGATATGTAGATGTTACCGTTTCCCGTGTGCCTAATGTGCCAAGCCACATGGTAATGGATAAAAGCACCGGCTGGCTTTATTTTGTAGATGGTGGAACTAAAATGATTAAGCGATTGAATACAAATACAGGTAATGTTACAGGAAATTTAACAGTTCCTTCTACTGCATCTGAAGGTCTTGCCGGATATTGGAAAGTTCAAAATGCTACACTGGAAACTTTTGACACATTGACAACTCAGCCTTGCGGGATTGATTTTTACGGTAACAGGTTAATAGTTGGGGATTATACCAATGGAGATATTCACGTTTACAATACTTCAGGAGTATCTCCTGTTGAAATAGGTGTTATTCCGACAGGACAAGCAGGTATAATGGGACTTAAAATTGGTACAGATGGAAAAATATGGTTTGTAAATGCCACGCAAAATAAAGTCATGCGTATAGATCCTCTCCCTGTTATAAATGATGCTTCTATTCTTAACATCACCGCCCCAATTGTAAATAATTATGAACCAAATTTTTATTCTACAAAATTCAATCAATGCAATACATCCATTACACCTATGGTTACCCTTTTAAACAGCGGCTCTGATACATTAAAATCAGCTACAATCAATTACCAAATTGATAATGGCACGGTATATACTTTCAATTGGACGGGTTCTCTTGTCACAGGAATTAATGCAAATGTAACCTTACCTGCAATCACTGCCACAATAGGAGAACATAAACTATCCGCATTTACTACTAACCCAAATTCAAATACGGATTTAAATTCTCTAAACGACAAAAAGGAAGGCTCTTTTCGGATAATAAATTCAACATTCTCATTCCCTTTCAGTGAGGGGTTTTCTTCGTCCACTTTTCCTCCTGCTGGATGGTCGTATCTTAATTATAATAAGTATAATAAAATGTCAAGAGTGGGGAGCATAGGTGGGTTTGGAAATAGTAACGGCTGCATTAAAATGGATAATTTTTCCGCTCAGGTAAATATAACCGGGCAGATAGACTATTTAATGACACCTCGCATTGACCTTAGTTCTGCACCAAGCGGAACCTCTTTAGATTTCAGCGTTGCATATGCACAATATAATACTTCAACAAATGATAATCTGAAAGTTAAAATTTCCACTGATTGCGGAAGTACCTGGACAACTATTTACAATAAATCGGGAAGTACCTTATCCACAAAATTACCGCAAACAACGGCATTTACTCCTAATAGCAGCCAATGGCGAAAGGAAAGCCTAAATCTCAGTTCGTACATCGGCCAGGCAGATGTAATGTTATTGTTTGCAACTCAAAGTAATTATGGAAATAACATATTTCTGGATGATATTAATATTTCTAATACTACCGGTATCGAGGAGAATAATTTGGATGATTTATTCTCCGCGTATCCCAATCCAAGCAACGGTAATATTTATATTGTAGGAAAATTTGAATTAAGCGAAAGCATAAAAGTAAGTATCTACAATATGCTTGGCGATCAGGTTATGAAAACGGAAGAAAAAACATCTCAAGAAAAACTCAGTATTAAATTACCTGACATTTCAAATGGCATTTATTTACTGAAAATATGTTCGGGGAATACTATTTATTCTAAAAAAATAATCATTTCACATTAATCACATTAACAACAACAAAAATAAAGCCAATGAAAAATATAATATACCTATTCTTCGCTTTGATACTTACCACTTCGGTTTCCAAAGCGCAAACTACCGCAATGGATTTTACTATGAATGACTGCAATGGGCAAATGCACCATTTATTCAGTGAACTGGATTCAGGTAATGTCGTAATATTAGAATTTTTTATGACAAGCTGTGGCTCTTGTATTACAGCCGGTCAAACCCTGGAAGCTATGTACCAGGATTTAATTGCTCAGTATGGCAGTAAAGTTCGTTACTATCATTTTGGTTTCAATAACACTTACAGTTGCACTACCATAAATAATTGGGTCACCTCAAATGGTTTTTCTTCAGTTCCTTTTGATTCGGGAGCAGTACAGGTTGCTTATTATGGTGGAATGGGAATGCCAACAATTGCGGTAGTTGCAGGAAATACACACCAGGTATTATTTACCGCTGTGGGTTTTTCTACCAGCGATACAACTACAATTGGTACGGCAACGAGAAACTTTTTTAATAGTACAGGAATAGAAGATAAAAATTCAAACATTTCATCTTTTAAAATTTTCCCTAATCCCATTTCAACCAACTTAACTGTTAACATAGAGCTAAGGGAGCCAGGTATTCTTAAATTAGAATTGACAAATGTTGTCGGTCAAACAGTAGCAGAGCTGGCAGAAGAAAAGTTGCAAGCCGGTATTTGGAATAAAAATTTTTCGGTTAATCATATTTCTGACGGGTTTTATTTTATAAAAGGACAGCTAAATGATAAAATATTTTCTCAAAAAATTACTATTCATAAGTAATTTGAATTTCATATTTAAAAAGATAACAGAGCTGCGAGGTTGCCTGCTTTTTATCGGCCAGTTATCCGTAGCTTCTTATGCTTATTCTCAGAATCCTCTATATATACCAGATACATTAGTCGGTCCGGTTTATAATCTGAATGTGCAAGGTGGAACAAAAACCTTTTTCACGGGATATAACACTCCCACATTTGGGTATAACGGTAGTTTTCTTGGCCCTACCTTACTAATCAATAAAGGCGACAGTATCACTCTTAATGTCACCAATAATCTGAGTGCATCTACAACAGTTCATTGGCACGGATTTCATGTGGCTCCTATGAATGATGGAGGCCCACATCAAATTATAAATTCAGGAAATACCTGGAGTCCTTCATTTAAAATGCTTAACCAGGCTGCTACATTTTGGTATCATCCGCATGGAGAAGCAAAAACTGAAATTCAGATTTCTAAAGGGCTTGCAGGTATGATTATCGTGCGTGATAGTATAGAAGCAAGTTACACATTGCCCCGAAGATATGGTGTTGATGATTTTCCTTTAATCGTACAATCAAAAGCATTTGATGTATTGTACCAAATAGCTACCGCTACGCATGAAGATAGCGTAATGATGGTAAACGGCACTATTAACCCTTATTTACAAGTACCCAAGCAAGTTGTTCGTTTACGATTGTTAAACGGATCTGCTGACAGAACCTATTACTTTGGTTTATCAGACAACTCCAATTTTCAGCTTATAGCCTCTGACGGTGGATTACTTGCTCAACCATATTCTACTAATCGTTTAAGATTATCTACCGGGGAACGGGCAGAAATACTGATAGATTTTGGAGCATATTCAATGGGGCAACAATTGTATTTAAAAAGCTATGCTTCTGAGCTTCCCAGGGGAATAATAGGTGCTGATTCCGTTGGAACCAGTGCCATAGTAATTTCAGAAGGTTATTATGGCAATCCGTTGAACGGAGCAGATTTTAACGTCATACGTTTTGATGTAATAGCACCAACGACAACTCCAGTTACAACAATTCCTGTTTCATTCGCACCCATTATTCCATATCCCACTTCATCGGCTACGGTTAACAGAAATATACACTTTTCTCCCGACACAGTTTTGAGCGGAGTTCAAGGCTATGTAGATGGTCCATTTTATATGAATGACAAATCATTTCACATGGATTCCATTAACATAATCACTTACTTAAACAATATTGAGATATGGACCTTGACAAACGAAACTATGGTTGCTCATCCTTTTCACATACATGATATTGAATTTTATGTTGTGGATATTAACGGAACACCACCACCACCGCAATACAGCGGATTAAAGGATGTAATCCTTGTAAAGCCAAATGATACGGTCCGGTTTATTACAAAGTTTACCACGTTTGCAGATGATTCTGTTCCTTATATGTACCATTGCCATTTACTTCACCATGAAGATGAAGGAATGATGGGAACATTTCTTGTGCTCGATACAACATCAGTAACCGGGTTAAAAGAAAATGATAGAAATGATTTAATTACAGTTTATCCTAACCCAGGCAATGACAATATTTATGTTAATATAAAATCTGAAGATGCGGAGAGCATTAAAATATCCATTTACAATATGGTTGGAGAGGAGATCAGGCAGGTGTCGTATAAAAAAATATCCAATCAAATGCTCAACCTTGATTTGTCCGGTTATCCAAGTGGAATTTACCTGTTAAAAATAAATTCAGGCCGGAAGGCGCTTACAAAGAAAATTATCATTTCGCACTAACCTCACAATAATCAAAAAGATAAACATCAGTTTACCGGAGGATTTTCGTATCTCTTTTACACCAAAAAATCTTAATAATTAGCATTTAAACGTAATTTTTAAGCCTTCAAGCGTAAGTGGAAATAAGAAATTTGTTCCTATTTTTCATTCAAGTTTCCATTGACTATATCTTCAAAATTAACATTTAAATAATTCAAAGATGAAAACACCTAATTTGATAAAAGCAATAACTCTGTTATCATTGATTATTGCGCTCTATTCTTGTAAAAAAGAAGATGCTCAGCATCATGAAAGCTCAACTCCGGTAACTCATCAGGAGGATATCGCATCTGCAAATTCCATGCAGAGTGAATTAACTCACATGTCTCACTACAACGATTCTTTGGCACATCACAGCACAAATAACCATCATATATCACATTATGATAGCCTGTTTTTGCATCATGATTCCTTGTTTTGGCATCATCATACTCAATACCATCATAACGACACAGCTCATCACGTTCATCACACCCAAAGCCATCACAACTTGGTAGATTCGTTACATCATCATCATGATATTTTAGATTCTTTAAATCACATACCGCATCATCACGGTCATTAATCGGTAAAAATAAATATAAATCCTGGCTGTGTCATACTTTGATAAATCGCCTTAAGAGCTGCATAGTGAATAATGCATGAGAATGAAATTGATGAAAAGCACATAGAAACCAAAGAGTTTTATCATTCCTATATGTGGCTGAAGGGTGGTATTTTTTTTGGAAAATATAAGTCCAATTTGATTATTGATATTCAGGTTGCAAAAGATATTATCCATGACCGGAGAAAAATGTCGAATGGAATCACCATGCCATTTTTGTTAGATGTTACCGGATTATTATGTGTTGATGCACCAGCACGAAAGTATATGGCAGGTCACGAAGCCTGTGAATTTTTGAGTGCCGGGGCAATTTATACTCACAATAAACTATTAGCATTTTTAGGTAATGCCTTTATTCTACTTGACAGGCCATTACTTCCAGCAAAGGTCTTCACCGATAAAGAAAGAGCATTGGAATGGTTGGAACCGTTTAAATATCAGAATTAATCGCCTTCTGCTATTAAATTTGGAAGGTATTTAAGGATAGCTTCGTTCTTTTCATATTCAAGCACCTTCTCAATATCTTTTAGATCCTGTTCATCAATAATAACCGCATTTTCAATAGCGCTGTCGGTTATCGTGGTGTCAAGCTGTAACTTCAATGCTCTCATATAATCACGTTTAGCAAGATCAAATTCTCCTTTGTTAAAGTAGCAATCGCTCTTTAAATAATACGCACTTGCATCCTTTGGCATTGAATCTATAATTTTTTCAAAATCCATTATAGCTTTATCATATTTCTCCGCAAGGTTATACAATATTCCTCTCGTGCAGATAATATTGATATTGTTGGGTTCCTGCTTTAATTTTTCGTTACAGGAATCTATAAAACCACAGACCATCTTTTGCCTCATCGCAATTCTCATAATCTGTTTTATTAAATTTTATTTACAAATATAATTAACACCGCAAACATTATTCCTGCTAAAAATGTGCCTATACTCATTCTGACTGTACTTAAAAGTGAACGTTTAAAAGCGTTCCCAAAAAGCACCAAAAAAAACAGCAAGTTTAGTATAAAACACGTAAGTATAAAGACGGATACTAACATACCAATTTTAAGGATATTTATTGCTAAAATGTCGTAAAAACTTACATGAGTAATGAAATCAATTTTTTTGAACAACAAAACATTAAAAAAAGCAATATGGAGGAAATTTACGGTGAAAAACAGAAATAACTGTTTTATTGAAGGAGTAATCATGGTTATCTGTATTTAGTTTCATTAAATAAAATGGGGTATGTCCCCTTTCAGGTACATACCCCAGCCATGATATAATATGGTGGGTGCGTTACCCTGACTCAAAACCAAGTAGAAGGTTCGGCTAAGAACCCAAATCCAAGGCAAATGAGCAAGGACGCACCCATGTTGGGTGCGCCTTGTCCTTCTGCTCTTGGATTTAAAAAAAATTTAGCCGATTTTCTACTTGAGCTGCGACAATGCGCTATAATTAATTTATTCTATTTCTACATCTTTTGGTTATTTAATTTATACAAATTTAAGAAACTATGCTCTAATACTATGTTTTTTCATAAAATTATTCAATCGCAGCAATCGTTTTTTCTTCATCTTTCTGTCTTCTGAAATTCACAATTTTCAATAACCCTTCATCCAATAGCTTTCGTTTAATAAAATTCTTTTGGTAATTTATAGTAGTAGTTATATTAGCATGTCTATATAAATCCTGAAGAACTTCGGGTGATATACTTCCTTTAGAAATATTACCAAATGTATGTCGAGAAATATGCAGACTTACCTCTTTTTCAATTTTGGCAGCTCGAACAAGAATTGAAAGATCATCGTTAATTTTTTTATTTGCAGTTCTAATTTTTGTGTGAATATCTCTTGCATTAGCTTTAGCTTTTTTTAGTTCAGGAAAAACATAATCATCTTCTGATTTTTTATACGGGAGATACTGCCCCAAAATTTGCTGAACCTGTTCAGAAATAGGTACGTCAACAGGTCTTGAATTTTTACCAATTACATAGTAATATCTTCCATTCTTAAAATCCGTCCATTTTGTTCTAAATGTATCGGCAGTTCTAAGGCCGGCAAAATTAAATGAGAATAAAAATACATTCCTTGCGTGAACTAAATCACTTAAACGCTTTGGTACGTTCTTTATGTATTTTTTACCTCTATTTAACTCCACTATGATATCAGAATTATTTTCGTTTATTTCTATACTTTCAAAAGTCTCGAGTTCGTTCTCATCCAATCCAATTTTCATGCTTTCACCTGGTTTAAATTGAACCTGAGTTTTTCCTTTTCCAAATGGATAATCTTTTTCAT
>JAZKBX010000299.1:0-920 GCA_040388455.1 Bacteroidota bacterium | reverse complement strand
TCTATTAGGCGCTTTTCAATCGCTTTATTGTAAATAATTCTAACAACATTCAGATTATTATAGATTGTAGTTTTGCTTTTGCCAAGACTTTTTAGATAAAGTTCATAATCCTTCAAAATAGTTCCTGTAATTAATTTTACATTTATATCCCTTTTGATTTCTTCTTCTTTCTTTTTTTTATTTTGTTGAACTGCTTTCTGTTCTTCATTCTCCGGTTGAACGGATATACCTAATCCTTTCTTCTCCAAGAAAATTCTAAATTTTTTAAACTTGGGCTTATCCGCTACATATTGATTAATTTTACCTGAAGATAATTTTCCGTCCAAATATTCCTTTGCTAACTTGTTAAAGGAAACAAATGCAAAACCGCCTCCGAGAATTAAATCCTTAAGCTGTGCTGCTGATAAATCTTGGTTTTTATTTTCTGCATCAAGTATTACTTGTTCGGCTTCTGAAAATTTATTATTCAGTAAAATGTTTAATCTTCGAGAATTAGGATAATTCTTTTTTACTGTGGACGATTCTTCATCCCATTGATCTTCTGTTAAAAAATTTTTAAGGAAAATATACGACCGATCACCGGATTTTGTGATTCTAATTGCAAGAGGAGCCTTGCCTCCCTTTTTTTCCTTACTTTTATACCTTACTATTTTTATATTTGCGCCCATAGTATGTTTATTTTAATGAATAATCTAACAGAAACAAAAATAAAAAAAATAATTGATGTGGTTACATATAGGTTACATATTATTGGTTTTTACCCGATTTTATTCGGTTTATTAAAACTCAACAAAATCAATGACTTTACAGGCAAATAGGGAGTTGTGGGCATTAATGAGCTTGTATATAACAGGACTTAAAATCCTGTATCTTCACGGATGTACGGGTTCAAGTCCCGTCCCGAGTACAAAAAGGAAAAG
>JAZKBX010000298.1:3825-5119 GCA_040388455.1 Bacteroidota bacterium | reverse complement strand
GATGGAATCCATTTCGGCCATACCACCACACATATGCACTAAACATATTGCTTTGGTTTTAGGCGTAATAGCTTTTTTTATTCCTTCTGCGCTTAAGCATAAAGTTTCATCAATTTCGGCGAACACAGGTAATGCGCCAACAAATAAAACAGCTTCAATAGTTGCCATAAATGTAAATGGAGGTACAATCACTTCATCACCGGTACCAATACCACTTGCGGCAAGAGCAGTAGCTACAGCAGTAGAGCCACTACTTACGGCATGTGCAAACTTTGCACCCGTTATTTTTTTTACTTCAGCTTCAAAATCTTTTGCTTTCCAATGATTATTACGCAACGCATCATGGTTATAGCGAAACAATACTCCGGTTGATAATACATCTTCTATTTCCTTGCGCTCTTCTGCGCCAAATAATTCAGTTCCAGGCATATCTTTATATTTTTAATTTTATTTTTAATTATACTATTGGGTGTTTATTAACGTTTAATCATTCAAATTCTTGTACCAATTCACAGGAATTTAATTTGGCAGGAATTGGTAGGAATTAATATCATCTATTACGCCAAAATTAATGGATGATAATTTACCATTCTCAAAATAGCAGTCAAGGCCAGCATCATCAAAACCAAGACGTTTCTCGCCCCATTCCTGCTGTTCAGTATCAGTAAGTGTATAACCATTGGTTTTCATCAGATCAATTACCTGCTGTTCTTTTAATGAAAATATTTTTTCACCATACAAAACGGTGTCTTCACAGTCTACTTCAACGCTACTGAATTTTTTAAAGTTCTTATTATCAAAGAACAGAGAGAAACCAAGATCCCAATAATGCAAAACAGTACACGATGTTTCCAAAATATCATCATCCAGTACCTGCGATTCTTCCGCTTTCCCAAAAATTATTTCTGCTTCGGCCAAAGATTGTCCGAAATTGAAATTAGAAAAGCCTTTTAATAAATTTATTTGAGGTTTGAAGTCCATAACAGTTTATAAAATTAAAGTAAAAGCCCTGTAAAAACAAGCCTTTCAAAAGAAATAAAAAAATAAATAAAAAAAGTTTTGCTAGTTTAAAATTGGTTTATATATTTGCAGCCCGAAAGAGTAGAATCAAACTTTAAAACGATGATTCTGTAGCTCAGTTGGTAGAGCAATACACTTTTAATGTATGGGCCCTGGGTTCGAGTCCCAGCAGGATCACGAGAATAATCACTTTTTTGGAATTAAAACCCTTAAATTAATTTTTAAGGGTTTTTTATTTTTTCACCGATTCTCTTACCAATTGTCTTGATAATTG
>JAZKBX010000298.1:2732-3815 GCA_040388455.1 Bacteroidota bacterium | reverse complement strand
ACTTTCGGTAAAAGGAGACAGAAATGTCTCCTTTTTTTATTCTTCACAAATTAGACCTGGCATATGAAAAACAGGCATTGATATTGCATGCAGCATCATATGGGAAAAGTAATCTTAATTGGGGGGAACGTTGAAAAAGGCGAACCTTTGATTGCAAAAAGAGGTAAGCATTGGTTAAGAAAAAGAGAGCCTGAAATTCTTGAGCGCATTCTCGCAGAAATGAATGGCATTAATTCAAGAATTGAGATCATTACTTCTGCATCAAAAATTCCTGCCGAAGTTGGCAAAGAATATAAAACTGCTTTAAAGAGACTAAAATGCACAAAAAATGTTGGTTTAATGCATTTCACCAGCAGAAAGGCCGCTGACAAAAAAGAATTTATTGACAGGATAAATGCCTGTGATGGAATAATACTTACTGGTGGCGACCAGGTTTTGCTTTGCAGAACGCTTTTAAAAAGCAATTTGCTGAGAGCAATAAAAAAAAGATTTAAAAACGAAAAAGATTTTCTCATTTCAGGAACGAGCGCTGGTGCTATGGCATTGGCTGATATAATGATCGCCGATGGACAAGCATCGGATGCATTGACCAAAGGTCATATTAAACTATCAAAAGGATTAGGCATACTGAAAGAGATCATTGTTGATACCCATTTTATACAACGCAGCAGGTTTGGCAGGCTAATTGAAGCCGTTTCTTCTCATCCCTCAAAACTAGGAATTGGATTAGGGGAAAACACAGCCGTCTTTTTTCAAAAACCTGAAATGGTGGAAACCATTGGCGCTAACCTTGTTGTGCTTATTGATGGTAGCAAGATCACATATAATAATATAGACCGTATCAGGAATAACGAGAGTATTTGTGTAGAAGATCTTAAGGTGCATATACTTCCTAAACACCATATGTTCAATATCACTAAGAAAAAGATCTATTTTAAACCAAAGCCTCTTAAAAAGATCAAACTATGAATTACGACAACATCGCGAACAAACTTCCCGATGTCTTTGACGCCATTGCGCGCAACGACAAATGGCAACTCGCAGAAATTCTTTCAACAAAGACGATTTCAAAAAAGCCAGGCA
>JAZKBX010000298.1:0-2722 GCA_040388455.1 Bacteroidota bacterium | reverse complement strand
ATAGTTTGATAAAGAATTATACAGGTGATTTTGTTAATTTGGGATTAATAAAATGATCTGTCCTCAATGACCCCGTGCCCTAAAAAAAATACCAAGATCCTTATAGTAGATGATGACCATGATGATCAATTCATAATAAAGAAAATTTTCAGATCCATTCTTCCTGCAACTGAAATTGCACAAGCTTATAATGGAATTGAGTGTTTGAATTACCTAGAAGCAAACCTAAATGAGCTTCCCGACCTGATCACGATGGATATTAATATGCCCCTTGTAAATGGCATTGAAGCTACCATCAGTCTTAAAAATGATGAGCGTTTTAAAGGAATACCATTAGTGGTTCTAAGTACGAGCGACCGGAAAAATGATATGGAAACAGTATTACAAAATGGTGCGGATGATTATTTTATTAAGCCGATCGTATATGATGAATTGAATTTTACACTGAAGAGCATTGCCGATAAATGGCTCAGAATTGATATTCAGTAATCAGGTTATTGTGCCTTAATTGTTTGCCTTACCAGTTGCCTCGATAATTTATCAACCTCAATGTTATAATTGACTTGTTCTGTTGCTTTTTGATGAGCTTTTATTTTTACGAACTCTACTTTAATGACAGATAAAAGCTGCAGTAATTCTTTTACAAGGTCTGCATTCCTGATATCTTTTCCGCCATTCGTTAAAAAATCCTTTGCTATAAATTTCGTTTCTCTTTCTGCTAAACCAATCACGTATTGGCTGTCAGAAACAATTTTAAGACTATTTACAGATGGGTAATGTTGGCGGATGTATTTAATGGAATTAATGACAGCAAACACTTCCATGCGATTATGAGTCGTGTCTTTCTCTGTTCCTGATAATATTTTTTTCTGATCATTGATCAATATCACAGAAGCCCATGCACCAATACACTGTTGTGTATGACAGGAACCATCGGTATAAACTTCAGCAAAAAGATTCAATTAATGTATACCGCTACTGATGCTTTCGCGTTTCATAGGGTTGATGGTTAATACCGGAACATTACTGATATCAACCATTCTCTGGCTCATTGTGCCGCTAAACATTTCACCAAGACTCAGATCTTTCTTATTCATTTGAACGATCAGATCGCAATCGTTTTTATTGGCATATTCTACAATGCTTTCTGCTACATTTTTATGAGGAATGGATTTATTGGAACAATTCACGTTCCTGTCTTTAATGTATTTTTTTACCTGGTGTAAATACGGTAACATATGGTTTTCGTATTTGGTATCACCCGGATCAAAAACAGAAACGATACGGATATCCGCTCCAAAATATTTAGCAACCTGTATTACCGTTCCAACTTTTTCTCGCGACTCGGCACTAAGATCAAATGGCATAACAACACTTCTGCATTCAGGTGAGTAATTTGAAGCTCTTGTAGTTAAAACAGGGCATGGAGAGTTTTTTATGAATTTACTGGCGGTACTGCTACCCATAAAACTTCTGAACTTAACGTGTGGATCAAGACCTGCAACGATCAAAGAAGCATCTATTTTTGCCGCCATCTTATCTGTTTCTTCAAAAATATCTCCCTTTATAGAAACAGTAGTACATACCAGTCCGCTTTCTTCTGCTGTTTGTTTTGCTAATTTTTCAAGCTCAGCCTTATTTTCATCTTCAGCTTTTGCAAATACGTGCATTAACAGCAATTTTGATTTGGTAAACCTGCCTATATTATAAGAATTTTTAACCGCTACTAAAGACTGTTTTGAAAAATCAATAGGTATTAATATGGTGCCATTTTCTTTTATCATAATATGCTTTTTTACTAAATACTAAAATTAAACCTTTTTACAACAGAAAAAACGCGGGTGGATTGTTTTTTTTCCATTTTTATATGTTAATATGTTTAAAAGTCGGGTTTATCTACATTAATTAACACATAAACGAACAAAATGTCTAAATCTTACACGTAAAAACCGTGCCACTTATTATATATTTTTACAAAACAATCTTCAAACGTTTTTGTATCTTTAAGATTCAAAATGAAATTAACCGGCCTTAAAACGAAACTTTCAGCCAGCGCACTATTTTTAGTGGTATTGCTTGCAACCATATCCTCCTGTACAAAAGATTCTGCTCCGCCTTTATTTGGTGACTATCCTACCGATATAGGAAAAATATTTACTTACAAATGTGCTACTTCCGGCTGCCATAACGAATCGAGCGCCGATGGTGCCGCAGGATTAAGTCTTACCTCCTACTCAAGCCTGTTCAAAGGCTCTGTTAACGGGTCGCCGGTAATTCCTTACAGAAGCGATTTTTCTTCTCTTTGTTATTTCATTAACACGTTTGATGATCTTGGGCCAAAAAATTTACCTACAATGCCTGTTAACAGCAATCCTTTAAGCCGCAGCGAGGTTGAAACCATTAAAGCATGGATCGATAACGGAGCACCTGACATTAATGGAAATATTATGTGGGCCGATAACCCTAACCGTAAAAAATATTATGTACTGAACCAGGGATGCGATGTGGTAACTGTTTTTGATGCCGCTACGCAATTGCCTATGCGTTATATAAATGTTGGAAATAAACCGGGAGGAGAAAGCCCACACCAGATCAAGGTATCGCCTGACGGGCAATACTGGTATGTTGTTTTTTATGCTAACAGTATTTTACAAAAATACAGAACCAGTGATGATAGTTTTGTTGGAGAAGTAAGTTTAGGAGCCTATCAAAACTGGAATAC
>JAZKBX010000297.1:0-18986 GCA_040388455.1 Bacteroidota bacterium | reverse complement strand
GCAGTATTCTGTCTTTTTATAATATTATAATTTAAATATTGCTTGTGAATGATTGAATAGCCTGTATAGCAAAAACCAATTACGATACTGCTTAGGATCATCCCTATGAGCAGTTCCAACAACGTAAAGGCTGCAATGCGTTTCATTATTCCATTAGTATTAATTCATTTCTTATAGCAATTATTTTTCCGTTTCTATCTTTAACAGCTAAAGTGAGTTGATACAAATTTTCGGTTCCGGAATACTGTTCAACTGTTTTGTTTATAATCCAGTCACCTGCTTGTTCTTCAGAATCAAGAAATTCTTTTTTAGTCTTACTCTCTATTGCCTTTTTGTTCAATATCAAAATGGCCTTTAATTGAAGCCTCTGCTTGTCTGAATCCAATACATTAGTATAAATCATAGTTGCAACACCAAAACAAACAACAATAATAATCATTGCTATTAAGGATTCCATAAGTGTTGCAGCTTTCAAATTATGGTTCAGTTGAGCCATTTCACTATTTTTTTTGCTGTAGACTCTTCCACCAGATTAATACCTGTATAATGCTCCGGCAGTTTTGATAAATCGACAACTGCATTCAATAAATGATTTTCATAAACAGAGGAAGCCGTGCTTAACATTATATTATCGCACATTAAACTGCCGTTTATAGTTCCTTTTAGATCAACGTATCCATTCGAATAAACTTGTCCGAAAATAACCGCTTCTTCGGAGATCAGAAGCCGGGTTTGTCCTATTGCATCATTTTCATTTTTAATTATAAACACACTTCCAATAATAGTATCACCTTTATTTAAAACAATAATTGAAGTGCCGGTTGGTTTATTGTTACTAATAAGTCCTATGACGCTTGGATAAGTTAAAGTGACCTCCTCACCAACACTAATGGAATCTGAAGCAAATAACTGTAAATTTCCTCTGAATTTTTTTTCAATTATTATTTTCGGAGCAAACAACAGCACGTCTTTCAGCAGAGCGCTGGAGGTAACGGTAATCTGTTTATCTGAAATAACGGCTACATTCCCTGAATACATCCCATTTGAAATTATAATTGGAACCGAACTTGAAAACACCAATGTTTTATTTTGGAAGCTATTATTCAAAGAATCGCCTGTCAGCTCGTTTTTTATATCAAGAACGCTGTCGTTGTTAGTAATGGATTTGTTAAAAAAAACGGTTTTAATATTCTCTATTAATTCTGAATTAAACTTCGGAAGTGTTCGGTCACTCTTTTTGATCTCTCCATCAATTAATAGACTTCGGGAAAAGCTCTGCCCTTCTATATATGCCCTTTTTACTCCTGCCTTTGGTAAAAAGGCCGGACCTTTTATGAAAGTATTACCACATAATGCAAGAGGCTTGTCTTTATCGGATAAATGTAAACTATATAAATGATCACTATCCGGATAAAAGCCAACCTGTGCAGTACGAGCTGACATACTATTTTTAAATATCGCCTTTGAAATTACTATTTCATATGCTCCCCACAATTTTCTTATTAGAATTACACTGTCAATCCCTTTATTAAATAAGTCAATTGTTTTTTCCTGATTTAGCTCAACCAATGATTGCTTTGACAATAGCAGTTTTATTCCTGAATCAGCGTTTAAGTCTAATTGCCTTTTATTCTCAAAATTTTCGTATTGGATCCTGCTAAGATATGCAGATAGAATAAGAGCACTACTCGTAATCGCAATAATCAAGGAAATAACAATTGCATAAAATAACGCTCCCGCTTTTATCATTTTGCTTTTCCCTTGGTTTTCTGCATATTTTCCGAAGCGTCTTTCTTTTTAAAAAGCGAAGGCGTTTCTTTATTTACTTTTTTAGGTGTGCCTGCCGAAGTATTTTCTTTTACCTTTTTTAATGATTGTTTATTCTCATCGCCATTTTGTTTTTTAAAAACAGATTTTATCTTCTCTTTAAACACCTTATATCTATCAGCTGCGCTTTTACGAGGCTCCTTTGAAATTATTTCCTTATCAAGGCTCTCTTCTTTCTTGATAACCTCTATACCCTTTTTATATTTCTTTTTTGTAATGATCTTTCCGCTTCCATATGTTGTTTGATAACCATTCAATTTTCCGTTCCTATATTTTGTTTCCGAAATAAGGTCACCACTAATATCAAAGCTTTTAGATGTACTTGATTTTATACCCCTTCTCCAGACATTTATTTCTTTCATTTTCCCAGTTTCATACCAGGTAATCCATTCTCCATTTTTTATTCCATTTCTAAATGTACCTTTCTCTTTTAAATTACCAGTGACATAAAATGAAGTATAGGGGCCATTAAGTATTTTGCCATCATACCCTCCAGTGGTTTCCATTATCTTGTTGGAAGCATACCAATAATAAGTCAGCTCTTCCTGCACATTTATCCTTTTACCTTTAGAAGAGATGTCTGTTTTTATTGTATAATCAGGGTAATTAACATAAACGGTATAGCTTTCCTTCTGCTTCATTTGTGCAGAAATAATTTGCGGAAACAGAAGAACGAAAAATATTATTTTTTTCAATTGGTAATTTTTTTGTGATGTTATTTTATTTTTGACAATAGTTCATCATTTAATACAATGGACTCGAGGATCCTGTATTGACCAACATTAGTAGCCTTATAATAGTTATTAAGCGAAATAGTTTTTTCATCTTTCTTACCACTCAGACCTTTTCCTAAAGATTTTAACAATTTCAGAAATGCCGTGACACACTTATATTTTTCACTTGTTTTTTCTTCATTTACTTTCCTGGTAACATTTCTTAAAATAACGGATGCATGTTCTTCATCTTTGTTAAACAAATAAAGCATAGCAAGGAACAGCTTTACTTCAACTTCAGAAAAAGCAATACTTTTAAAACTTATTTCTCTTAATAATTTGTTCAAGCACTGAATTGCATCAGGATAGCGTCCTTCATAAAATGCTATTGAAGTTTTGTGGCAAGCAAATAAAATAAAATTGGGAATATTTTCAGGATCAGGGTCATCTTCTATAATATCATTTTTAAGATGAAAATCAGGAAGTTTTGATCCGGTAACAGTGTACTCGACTTTTGAAATTAAAAAATGAGATGCAAAGCAGCTATGGTGGAGTAGTAACAATGCTTCAGTTTTGCTTGATATCTTATCATAATAAATAAGTGCGTTCTTATGTAATTTCAGTTGATAGTAATATTCAAAATATAAAAAATTAATAACCTGAATTAAATGCTTATAAACCTTATCATCCTCAAAATTTTTAAGTATTTCTATAGATTCAGCCAGCATTGATTCAATGGTTGTTTCATCATGGAGTTTAGCTGCATCAGATAGAAATAAAGCGAAATGTATGTTCAAAATGTTCTTATAAATCGTTAAACGATGGGATTTATAGAGCCTGCACACATTTTCCATTTCCTTCTTTAACAAAACCAGCGAGTTGAGCTGTATTTCATTTCGGCTTAAATAGTATTCACTGAGTGTTTTGCAAAAGGAGGACAATAAGTCTTCGGCTCTATCCTGTCCTAAATTATATGCAACATGCTTATTATAAAGTTGTGAATACTCAAAATGTTTTGCGGAATGCAGGTGAAGTTTTTTTAATGCTTTGTATACAATAATCAGCTCATTAGGCATGTCATTTTTAATTAACTCTGCTTCTAATTTTTTTAATATCTGAATAGCTGTTTCACGAGGAGTATTATACACCAATTGATCAATTTTCGCTACGTTTTGAATCAACTCAATACGGGTTTCAGCCGTATTTTTAAATAGAAAGAATTGAACTTTCTCTGACAATCTTGACTTTAAAGTATAAAAAGCAGGAGGATTAACATTGAGAATTGTTATCAACTCTTTGTCCGTAGTTTTTTCCTTACGATAATTAACCAGCAGAGACAAGTATTTGTCAGCTTTTGATTCCTTCATTTGTAACGAAAGAAGTGAATAATCCTTCTCATTTAATTGATGAATGATTTTTTGAAGCATATAAAGTATATAGATATTTAAAATCCTTTTAAGGAATGGAAAATCAGATTAATTTAAGTTGTGCAAATCCTCTTTCTTAAGGGGCTTATGAAGAAATTTGACAACTTGTTTATATTGACTTGCTCTTTTAATATCAGAAGGATTTGCGGAGGAAGAAAGTATTACAATTTTGATTTTTTTGTTTAATGGTGCTGGAAAATTATTAAGCTCGTCAAGGAATTGAAAACCATCTAAAATAGGCATATTGATATCTAAAAAGACAACAGATGGCAATAAATCTAAAGCAGTATAGTGAAGCATTTCTATATTTTTTAAAAACTCTAATGACCCCAAAGCTCCGCTATGTTTATAAACATTCTCTGCAAACCCTGCTTTTTTAATTATAATTTCATTAATATAATTATCAATTTCACAGTCGTCAACGATCATAACTGATTGGTATTTTGTATCAGCCTTTTTTAATTCCATCTTTTTTGAGATATAATTCATATTAATGCAAATGCTTCAAAAAAAGCTATTACGGCTTTTTGGTAATGATATACATTTAAATCACGTTAAAAATAAATATTTTTCTTTCTCCACTTTTATCAAAAACGGCACATATATTACCATGTAAGAAAACCTTTGTTTTTGTCAAAAAAAGTTAAACATCACTAAAAAAATTGGTTGCGAACTATGATATTGGAACCTGAGCTCATTGATCGTTTGCATCTATCCCTTTTAGTAAAGAATCGAACAATTTTTAAGCTTGGTGCTAATAATAAATTTCAAAAATTTTATTAGGGCTCAATTATACAATATTTAAAAATCAATTGCATCCGTAAAAACACGGTATTTTATCCGTAAAAACACAGTATTTTGTACATTTTTCAGAAACCAGCATCAATATTTGTCTGTTTTTGCTTTAGAACTGCCTTTTTTTACTCCCTTTTATTTTGTGTTCAATTTTCTATGGGCAAATTGAATTGAGGTTCCTACAATAATTCCATCGTGTTAATAATTAAAATCTTTGCAATTAGTTTTATAAAAAATTGAATTATACCTTTGTTCAGGTAGGATAATGATGATGAAATTGATAAAAAATGTGGCTCTTTCGCTATTGCTTCACCAAAGTTCTTAGAAAACCTTAAAAATATAGCAATTACGGGCTATTCAGAAACCGGTTCGAATCCCAGCGGGATCACGTGATGGGACAGTAGCGACAAATCGCTTTCTGTCCCATTTTTATTTTGGCTGTGCCCCCCGATAACACTAGCAATTAATTCCAGCATTCTATTCAAAGTTACCGTTCGAACTGATTTTTTTCCAAATTGAAGATTTTCTTTACATATCGAACGGATAAGCTGTTGTTTTTTAGGTAAGGGGGCTGTATCGTAAACAGAGTCAAGGGTTTTAACGATTTGCAACCCCTTTTTCAAATATTTCCTAAATTCAGAATCCGCTTGGGTACTACCTAAGTGTTCTTGAACCAAACCGTCTATAATTGGCTCATAACGCTTTTTAATCTCTTTATACTCCTCTGGGCTTAATGCCCCGTCAAGCATCATTTGTTGGGCGTTATTTATCCGTTCTCTATTCTTATGGATTTCAGCTTGAATTTGATTTTGGGGGAGTGCTTTGTGTTCGCTATTCGAAGTAAAAACAGCCTTTACAATACTTTGATATAATTCCTGAATTCCGGCTTTAAATATTATAGTTTTCAAATAGTCCGAAAAGGTGTCGTTTATTTCAAAAGCTTTTGTTCTTTCAGGACACCCCTTTGTACAATGGTAATAAAAATGCTTAATTCCACTCCCTCCTGTTGACGCACTACCCGTTAATTTTTTTCCACATTGAGGACAAGTAATAAAACCTCTTAATGGTAGCTCTTCTTTTGCACAAATTTTGTACGCCAACTTTCGCCTTCTACCAGTTAAAACATCTTGAACCTTTTCAAATAATTCTTCAGTAATTAATGGTTCGTGGCTCCCATCAACAATACTTGCGTCTTCATCTTTATAAGCAGGTATATGAAGTTTGCCACAATAAACCGGATTCTTTATTAAATGCCAAAAATTATTTTTACTACATTTTAGTCCTTTTTGATTACAATTTCTCCTAATTTCATCAATATGATAAATTCCTTTTGATAATTCTTCAAAAGCCCATTTTATTGTTGGAGCATCACCACTCGGCACAATTACTTTTTTTAGTTCTTCATTGGTTATGTTTTTATACCCCCTTGGAGCAGTTGCCATCCACCTACCTTCTTTTTTAGCTCGCCTCATCCCAACAAAAACGTTTAATGCCCTTCTATCGTTTTCAACTTCGGGTGCGGCTAAGTAAAAAGCCAACATAATTTTATTTTCAGGAATAGTAAGATCAAGTGGTTGTTCAATCGCTTGAGGCTCTGCCCCATATTTATTTAAGGTATTTATCATTCCATAGGCATCTCCTGTATTCCGAGAAAACCTATCCCATTTTGTAAAAAGAATTAAATCCGCTTTTGCTCTGTGTTTTTTTAACCCGTTTAATAATTTTGTAAACTCGGGTCGATTAAAAGTTTTAGCGGAATAGTCCTCTTTAAATAATTCTACAACGTGGATATTTTGCATCTCGCAATATTTCCGAAGCTGCTCATCCTGGTGTTTGAGGCTGTATCCTTTATCAGCCTGCTCATCCGTTGAGACTCGGATGTATAAAATTGCTTTTCTCATTTTATGCTGCGTTTTTATAATTTATACTTTCTTCATTTTCTATTTTTCCAAATTCCTTCCCTCTTAATTGTTCCTTATTTTGGTTGAATACAAATACTTCATAATCTATTTGAGCCAATTCAAAAAGGTAACTACGGATTTCAATTATTTCTTCATCCGAATAATTTTCACCACCGCTTGTTAAAATATCTTTGCATTTTTTTAAAGAAATTTTATCAATCAACTTCTTTTCATTATCAGTCATTATCGCTTTGTTTACGCTTTATTCAGAACTAACAGCAAAATAAACACATCTTTTGAAAGCACCTCCTCTATTGGGCAATAGTTATCTACTTCGGCAGTTAAAGCCCAATAGATTTGGATGTTTCAAACAAATAGTGCATACTCCTATAACCAAAATAATAAGGCAATTAAGAATCATTTATTGTCGAACATTGCCAGAAACAGGCAGATTTATCACATATTGAAATTACACTCATCATCGAAGGCGAAAGTAGGATGAGGGTTTGGGAGGCTTGCCGAAAGCGTTGGTGCTGAGGGATGCTACGAAACGAAATCTTGCGATATATCTAATGGATTTAACGTGGTTCCTTTAGCGAAATGATATCAAAAAGTTTTAACTGCAGTGAAATGTTGCGTCAATTTGCGTTTAATATTGAGGCACAAATTTCATCGAGGAGTAATTGTGTTGTAATGACGCATAGCATGGGTACGTGATAGCGATGTAATGCAAAGGGATGTGATGTGATGGTGTGAGGCAAAGGTGAAAGCCATTTGAAATATTTAACATTCGGAGAACCCATGCATTTCCTTATTGTTTTTACTCTTGTAAATTTATTCCAACTTTAAGTATTGGCAAATCTCTTTTTTTTATTATACTTGTATTTAACATTTTTCTGAAAGAATGATATAAAGTATAGATTCTAAACATTTCGTGTATGGCTCTTTCTTTTCAACCTAGCACTTTAAACAATTTCATAAGGTAAGCCATATCAATGAATATTAAATGCATAAAAATATATCTTATAATTCTTTGTTTGTGTTGCAAAGTTCCGTTCCAATTATATGCAACTAATCAAATCGACAGCTTATTGAAACAATATAAGTATGCTCAGGACGATACAAATAAAATCAATCTTTCCAACACGCTCTGCAAGGAATACCGAAATGTCGGCAAATATGATACTGCCATTTACTATGGAAATAACGCTTTGCAATTAGCCAAAAAGTTAAATTATTTTTATGGCATCGCTAATTCATATAACAACATTGGAATAATTTATGATTACCAAAGTAATTATTCCCAGGCATTAGAAAACCATTTTGCATCACTTAAAATCAGAAAAGAAACAGATGACAAAAAAGGCATGGGTGATTCTTATTGCAATATCGGACTTGCTTATTCTGCCCAAGACAAGTACGACAAGGCATTAGAATATCATTTTACCTCATTGAAGATTAGAAAACAAACAGGAGACAAACTTGGTATTGCTAATTCTTACAACAATATCGGGCTGGTTTATTACAACCAAGGCATCTACGGTAAGGCACTGGAAAATTATTTCGCTTCCCTGAAAATAAAGGAAGAAATAGGTGACAAACGAGGTATTGCTAATTCTCACAACAATATTGGGTTGATTTATTACAATCAAACCATTTACGAAAAGGCACTAGAAAATCATTTCGCTTCGCTGAAAATAAGGGAACAAATAAACGATAAATATGGTATTGCCCACTCTTATAATGACATTGGAAATATTTATTCTATCCAAGGCAAGTACGAAAAGGCCTTGGAGTTTTTTTTCAATGCAATAAAAATTCAGAAAGAAATAGGAAACAAAAAAGGCGTTTCTGACTCTTATAATAACATTGGAAATATTTATTATCATCAAATCTTGATGCCTGGTAAAAATGAAGATACTACAAAGTTAAAGAAAGCATTAGAAAATTATTTCGCTTCATTGAAAATAAAAAGGGAAATAAACGACAAAAGAGGTATGGCTAAAGCTTATAACAATATCGGAATGATTTATTTTATCCAAGGCAAGTTCCAAAAGGCACTAAGAAATTATTTCGTTTCGCTGAAAGTGAAAGAAGAAATAGGAGACAAAGAAGGAATTGCTTCCTCCTATTACAATATCGGAAATATTTATTTAAAAAATTTAAAATATGTTGAAGCAAAACAATGGCTCCAAAAAGGGGCGCAACTTGCTCAAGAAATAGGAGCAAAAGGGATTTTGATGTCTTCATATGAACGATTATCTGAGGCAAGCGAGAAAACAAATGATTTCAAAAACGCGTACAAATACCATCAGCTTTATTCTTCATTTAGAGATTCGATATTCAATAAAGAAAGCAGCAAACAAATAGCAGAAATGGAAACAAAATACGAAACAAAAAAAAAAGAATTGCAAATTATATCCCTCAACAATGAAAATAAAATCAAGGTGCTTGAGATTGCTGAACAGCAGCACCAGTTGTTTAAACACAAAATTTTATTTGCTGCTCTTATTGTTGGAATTGTATTGATTACCGTAATAAGTTGGCTGTTAATTTCCAGGAATAGAATAAGGCAAAAAGAAATTCTAAAAACAGAACATCTCAAACAGCAAGTACTACGAACCAAAGCAATCATTGAAACTCAGGAGCAGGAGCGTAAACGAATTGCTCAGGATTTGCACGATGGAATTGGACAAACGTTAGCCGCCATGAAAATGAATATTTCAAGTAAAACAAAATTTGTTTCAGAAGAAAATCAGAAAATATTACAGCAGATAGTAGTATCGATTGATAGTGCACATAAGGAAGTTCGCACATTATCCCATTCTATGATGCCAAAAGCACTCAATGAATCAGGGCTAGAGGATGCAATCGATGATTTGCTTGAAAAAATATTAGCAAACTCAACTATAAAATGTATTTTTGAAAAAGATAGTGCTATTCGTTTTGATGAAAATACAGAAATAGGGCTTTATCGTGTTTTTCAGGAATTAATCAACAATATCCTGAAACATGCCAATGCTAGTGAGATTGCGGTACATTTACATAAAACGAAGACTCAAATTATTTTAATGGTCGAAGATAACGGGATGGGAATTAAACAAAAGCAACTAGGTGAAAAAAAAGGAATGGGTCTTTCAAATATTGAAACCCGAGTACATGCATTAAACGGAACATTTTCAATTAGCGCAGGAACTCATCAGGGAACAATTGCTGTTGTGAGAATACCCACTAACAATAATCAGTCGATTACAATTGTTTAAAATGCCGACAACTCTGATCAATATAATGATTGTAGATGACCATCAGATTATAATTGATGGAATCAAATCTGTGCTTGGTGATGTGAAAAACATGTTTGTAATTGCCGAAGCCAATAACGGCAGAGACGCAATTGCAATTTTAGAAAAAAAAACTGTTGATATTATTTTAATGGATATTGCGATGCCCATACTAAACGGCTGTGATGCCACAGCTATAATAACAGCCAGATATCCGCTAATTAAAGTTATTGCACTTACTACTTATGACGAAAAATCCATCGTTAAAAAAATGCTGGGTTCTGGCGCATCGGGTTATGTATTGAAAAACATTAATAAAGAAATTCTCATCGAAGCAATTGATACAGTTGCGAAAGGCGAAATATATTATAGTAGCGAAATACCCATATTGCTTGCAACTTCCTCAGCAGCCCCCCCCATTACTCAAAAAAAGCAGGCAACTTACATTTCTTTGCTTTCATCCAGAGAAATTGAAATATTGCAACATATTGCAAACGGTTTATCTAGCAATGAAATTGCAGATAAACTATTTCTCAGTTCTAAAACAATAGAAACACATCGCACCAATATTATGCGAAAATTGAATATTCGCAATGTGGTGGGTCTGGTGAAGTTTGCCCTTAAAAGTGGATTGGTGGAATAATCACACCCTTAGTAAAGTCTTCAATTGTACTATCATTAATACCCAATACACTAGCACTTCTTAAAAAAATACAGCATTACCCTTACTATTTTACTGGTATCACCCTATTTCCCTGCCGCTTGTTATCCTTTAAATTTGCTTTCTATATTATTCACTATTCCTGTCATTTAGTAAATGTTGTAAACATTACCAAGTGGTAAAAAAAACCTGCAAAAATGCAAGGATAAATTAGGATCATGCATAGTTAAATTTGAATTGGAATCAATGACAAAAAAAAACGGAAAGCTACCGAACTTATTCAGCGGGTTGCAAATAATACAAATATTATCGAAAGGAAAGAAAACAATCACAAGAAAAATTGGAAGATGAAACTGGACTTACCATTGCACGATATGAATCAGGAAAACATGATATGACGCTTACAACACTTAGTATATTAAGCAAACATTTGTTGGTGGAAGTATATCAATTGCTTGAAAAAAAACTGAAAAAGTAAATGATGAAACAATCTGATCTACAGTGCCTAAAAAGAAAAACACCCGAAAATTTCGGAAGAACAGAATAGGAGTGCTTTGAAAAGGCCTCCTATTATGCACTTGAAGCCCAACAACAATTAAAACATAAAAAAATCATGCGGATTCTAGCTCATATAAAGATTAAAAAAAAGGCAAAATACATGATGTATTCTAAAAAAATAATAATTGTAATAAGTGTACTATTTACCCTCTCATTTTTAGAAGGTGGGCGAGTAAGTTCGTGTTTTTCCCAAATCAATGTCATTAACAATGGACTTCCTGTTAGTAATACCAATGATAGTGTTATTGTCAATGGCAATATCATCCATCAAAACAATGGCAGCATTTCCAATTCTGGTAATTTTTATATTACTGGGGATTTGACAAATAATAACCCCACGGGCAGTGTATTTGCAACTGGGGCTGATGGCTGGGTGCATTTAAATGGAGCCACGCAAACTATTAATGGTAATACAATCACCCATTTCAACAATCTTGAATTAACAGGTACGGGGGTAAAACAACTCATTAGCATAAACACTGAAATTGAAGATACTTTGGCGCTTAACGATCGTGAATTTACTTCTGGTGATAACACAGTGTTTGTTATTGCCACTGGAGCAGGAGTTGTTACTCAAACTAATACTAATGGATTTGTAAGTAGTACCAATGACGGAGGCCTTTCACGTAATACACTTTCTACAAACACCTACTTTTTTCCGGTTGGTTCAAATACCGGAACAGCTCGCTTCCGCCCAGTTGATATTACTCCAAATTCAGCATCACCTAATACCTTCAAGGTGAGAATGGCAAATGTTGATGCCACAATCGATGGGTTTGATCTTTCTTTGAAACAAAGTGCTATTGGCGAAATAAATCCGAATTTCTATCATAGGATAAACCGAATCAATGGTAATTCATTGGTTGATATTTCGCTTTATTATGATAGTAGTATTGATGGTGAATTTGACATACTCACCCAATGGGGTATTACATCACAATGGGAGGATTTAGGAACTGTTACAAGCATCAGCAATTATGGGCTCAGCGGTTTGAGAAAATCAGCAATATATAATTTCTCCACTACTCCATTTGCCCCGTCATCAGAAATAGTTGCAAGTGTTTTTGTGCCCAATATATTTTCTCCAAATGGTGACGGCTATAACGATGTGCTGTTTGTTAGAGGAAAAGGAATTGCAGAAATGCAATTTATCGTTTACAATCGTTGGGGTGAAAAAGTATTTGAAACCGCTGATGTCAATACCGGATGGAACGGAACCTATAAAGGCGAGCCTGTGAATTTAGCGGTATTCGTTTATGCTCTAAAAGGGAAATTTAAAAACGGAAAATCAATTGATGAAAAAGGCAATTTTACACTGATACGATAAAAAAGCCTTCTTGTCTTGGCTTATGAAGCATGAGAAGGAAGAAAAAAAAGACAATTTGGAAATCATAATATCAATGAAAAGAAAATACCTAATTAGAATTGTCCTCTACTCATTTCTCTCCATTTCTTGCGGGGAGTTAAGGAAGGCTTTTGCTCAGGATATTCACTTTTCCCAAACCAATATGACACCTTTATTTCTTAATCCTTCACTCACAGGTTTTAACGGCAGTAATCACAGGGTGTTCTTAAATTATAAAAATCAATGGATTGGAATGGGAGCAACTGGGGCTACTTATCGCACCACCATGTTTTCTTACGACACACGTTTATTAACAAAGAAGTTCAAAACCGGTTATGTTGGAGCAGGGATAAACGCTTTTAAAGATATTGCAGGAGACTTAAAGTTGGGGACAACACAACTAAATATTTCCTTTTCAGGAATTGTGTTCATTAATAAAAAGCAGTCGGTATCTGGTGGCATACAGGGTGGTTATGTTCAGAAAAGTATCAACAGTTCTGATATGAAATGGGATAGCCAGTATGATGAATCATCAGGAGCATTCAACCCATCATTATCTTCCAATGATGTTGTTTCTATACCTCCTTATCGTTATGGTGATTTTTCAGCCGGACTTGCTTGGGTTTATAATTCTAAGCAATCGCACATGAGTGCAAATAATCAGGTGAAAGTAAATTTAGGAATAGCTGCATTTCATATAAATCGTCCAAATCAAAAATTAAACCCTTATAGTACAAACACCATTGACAATCTGAATTCAAAATTTATTGCACATGGCTCAGCCCAAATTGGAATAGCTGCAACCCATTATGAAGTAGTGCCCTCGGCAGTATTGTTTAAACAAGGGCCAGCTTTTGAGTTAAATATTGGTACAATGATACGTTGGACAATAAAAGGTGAATCAAGATATACCGGCTATGTTCAGCCAATGGCTTTATCGCTGGGAGCACAATACAGAATGAAGGACGCTTTAATCCCCATGATGCTTTTTGAATATTCCAATTATGCGATGGGTGTTAGTTATGATGTAAATATTTCATCCTTAAAACAGGGTACAAAAGGAAAAGGAGGACTTGAAATTTCATTAAGGTTTGCTACTCCAAATATTTCAAACCATTCAGCTTCAAGATTGTTAGACTAAACGATGATGAGATTTTTATTTTATACGTTGGCACTATGGATAAATTTTCAGGCTCAAGGTCAGGAAAAAAGCGACTCGGTAAAACTTGTTATTACTAATGTGGGAGAAACAATTAATACACCATACGATGAATACGCCCCGGTTATATCAGCTGATGGGTTGATGATGATTTTTACGTCAAGACGTCCAGTTTTTAAAGAAGACATTACAAAAAAAATGCAAGGAATGGAAAATGTTTATGTTTCTTATTATAATGATATGACCTGGAAATGGAGTGGAGCAAAAATGATGAGCGAAACGTTAAATCAATTAGGCCGCAATAATTCCGCTATCGCCCTCTCAAACGATGGGCAACGGATGTTGCTCTATAGAGGCGATCCGGACGGAAATATTTATGAATCTGTTCTAAACGGAGAAGAGTGGTCAGAACCTGTTAAACTGCCGGATCCTATTAACTCAAATAAACATGAATCAACTGCAAGTATTTCGCCTGATGGGCGAACCATATACTTTGTTAGCAATCGTAAAGGAGGGCAAGGTGAATTGGATATATGGCTATGCCACCAGGATAGTAAAGGCAATTGGGGGAAAGCCGAGAACCTTGGTTCAAGTGTAAATACATCACAGGATGAAGAAGGTGTTTTTATTCATCCCGATGGAAAAACGCTTTACTTCAGCTCCAAGGGACATAATACAATAGGAGGATTTGATATTTTTAAATCGGTATTTGAAAATGTCAACTGGAGCAAACCTCTTAGTCTAGGCAATTTAATTAACACAACTGAAGATGATTTATTTTTTACACTCACAGCAGATGGAAAAACAGGTTACTATTCTACAAGTCATGAAGGAAACAATTCAGTAAAAACTGTTAAAACACTCTCATTAGTAGAACTGATACAAAAGGCTCAGGTTCAAATGGAACAACAGGTACAACAGATTCAACAGGCTAAACTTTTGCTACCGGACCAATCAGAACAAGAGGTGAGAAAAGTTATACAAGATTCTCAGATTCAACTTGCTAAACTCGCTGAACAGGTTCAACAGGTGATAAAGGCGGCACAGGCTCAATTGATTCTAAAGGAAATATTGGTGAGAAATACAGGCACTTCGGGTTCGAAAAGTGATGCAGGAAGCGCAGATTCTATTGGCTCAAAAGGCCACATCATTGAAACTGAAAGTGGCGTTTTTGCTAAAACCAACAGCCACAAGGGTGATAAAGGCAACCGAGGCTCTGACCAAACTGGTTCTGCAGGTGATAAAGGAAACAGTGGTTCATTAAGCTCAATGGCTTCAACTGTGATTAGAGCAAGTATCGGAATGAAAGATATTTACGAACTATATTTTAAAAATACAAAAAACGAATCCAGACTTACCTTATTTAAAGGCCATGTAATTGATTTTGAAACACAAAAGCCAATAGAAGCTGACATTGAAATTACAGATAACGATAAAAATGAAGTTATAGCCAATATAAAGTCCAATAGTGTAACAGGAAAATATCTTATTTCTCTTCCTGCAGGAAAAAATTATGGAATAGCTATTAAAAGTCAAGGGTACTTGTTTCACTCCGAAAATTTTAACATTGCTGATTCAGCAGCCTATATAGAAATCAACAAGAATATTATAGTACAAAAATTCGATGTAGGAAATAGAATAACTCTAAAAAATGTTTTCTATGATTATGGTACATCCACATTAAAACCTGAATCCATATCGGAACTTAACCAGTTAGTTAAATTAATGAATTCAAATAGTGACATTAAAATTGAAATAGCCAGCTACACAGATAGTGAAGGCACAGAGAAATATAATTTAACACTCTCACAGGCCAGATCTCAAGCAGTATTGGATTTTCTTTTTTCAGCGGGCATTAGCAAAGAACAAGTAGTAGCAAAAGGGTATGGAGAGGCGAATCCAATAGCCTCAAATGATACCGAAGAAGGAAGGAAACTTAATCGAAGAACGGAGATTAAGATATTAAATAAATAGGAAAAACTAGCATCTCTTTTCTCTGGTGGGAGAGAGAGTTAACACAAAAGCCCGTCATAAGGCTATTAGGGCAACTTTTATCCTCCAATGGAACTTCGTTGGACTTTTATAAATTGTATAATTATAAAGTTTGTAAAATGTTTAATACACAAGAATTTAAAAAAGATTTAATTACTAAGCGGGTGTTTGAAAACAAGCTATCAATGGCTGAAGCAGCAAAACAAATAGGTATTTCAAGTTCTGCATATAGCCGGATAGAGGGGGGCAAAATTCCTGCTGTTATTACCTTATTCAAATGCTGTGTTTGGCTGGATGTACCCATTTATAAAATTTTTAAATTTATTGAAACGCGTAACACACATGAATTTCAAAAAGAGTTAGTTACTAAACGGGTGTTGGTAAAGAACCTTTCAAGGAGTGAGACAGCAAAACGGCTGGGTATTTCAAGAGCTACATACTGCCGCCTGGAGAATGGCAGAGTACCCGATGTGGATACCTTAGCTAAATGTATTACCTGGCTGAATGTACCAACAATAAAGTACTTCCAGCATTAAAAAAAACAGAAAAAAAGCAACAGTTAATTTAAAATATTAATACGAATGAAAAAATCAAATTTCTTTCTTACAGGAATTGCTTTTGCAACCTTAAACTTTCATCTTTTTACTTTAAACTGCACAGCGCAATACACCAAACTTCTCGATTTTGCAGGCGAAAACGGAAGCAAACCTTTTGGTTCTCTAATTTCTGACGGAACCTTTCTATATGGAATGACATCTTTTGGCGGAACAGGTACAGCTTGTTATGGTGGTTGTGGAGTAATCTTTAAAATAAAGCCGGATGGAAGCGGATATTCCAAACTATTAGATTTTGCGGGTATTTCAAACGGAAGTATGCCTTTTGGTTCTCTTATTTCTGACGGAACCTTTTTGTATGGAATGACTGCTGTTGGGGGCGCAAACAATCTCGGAACAATCTTTAAAATAAAGCCCGATGGAACAAGGTATGCCAAATTGCTCGATTTCACAGGAAATGCAAATGGAAATATTCCTATGGGCTCTCTTATTTCTGATGAAACTTTTTTGTATGGAATGACCCAAGAGGGTGGCGCAAATAGTTTGGGAACCATCTTTAAGATAAAACACGATGGAACAGGCTATTCCAAATTGCTTGATTTTTCAGGTACTCCTGACGGAAGTTCTCCTCGTGGCTCTCTTGTTTTTGACGGAACCTTTCTGTATGGAATGACATTGGGAGGTGGCACAGGGCATTGCACGAATGGTTGTGGAACCATCTTTAAAATAAAACCTGATGGAACCGGGTATTTCAAGCTACTTGACTTTGAAGGAGCTGCAAATGGAAGCTCTCCTGATGGCGCTCTTATTTTTGACGGAACCTTTCTGTATGGAATGACACAAGTTGGCGGGACAAACAATGATGGAGTGATTTTTAAAATAAAAACTGACGGAACAGAATATTTCCGATTACTTGATTTTGAAAGTACAACAAACGGACAATATCCTCATGGTGATCTTATTTCTGACGGAATCTTTCTATATGGAATGACAATGCAAGGAGGGAAAGGCAACTGTAGCCATGGTTGTGAAGTAAACTTTAAAATAAAGCCCGATGGAACAGGGTATTCCCCATTGCAAGATTTTGAAGGTACAAATGGGCAATATTCGGATGGCGACCTCATTTCAGACAAAAACTGTTTCTATGGAATGTCATTGCAAGGAGGGATAAACAATGGAGGTGTAATATTTAAATATGGACTTAAAACAGACATAGCTGAAAACAGTACCGAAATAGATTTTAGTGTGTATCCAAATCCCAGCAATGGAATCCTCTTCCTAAACCTCAATCCTTCTGCAAATACTCAGGATAAATCAGGAAAGGGAACTGTAATTGTTTGCAACATTCTAGGAGAAAAAATTTATCAAAGTGCTATTCACAACCCACAATCTGAAATTGATTTGAGTAATCAACCTACAGGTATATATTTTCTGAAAGTAAAAACTGAACAAGGCGTAGTATCAAAAAAAATCAGTCTCAACAAATAATAAAAAAGCAAAACGACACACGCGATTAAAAAAAAGGAGATAAGGAATTTTAATCATGTATTAATTATTCAATTTTTAAAATGTTTGACACACAAGAATTTAAAAAAGATTTAAATACCAAACGGGTTTTTGAAAACAAACTTTCCATGGGTGAAGCGGCAAAACAAATTGGTATTTCAAAAGCTACATACAGTCGGTTGGAACGAGGTAGCCGCCCTGCTGTTGACACCTTGGCCAAATGCAGTGTTTGGATGAATATACCGATTTGTGAAATTTTAAAAACTATTGAAACACTTGACATACAAAAATTTAAAAAAGATTTAATTACCAAACGGACTTTTGAAAATAATCTTTCAATGGATGAAGCGGCTAAACAAATCGGTATTTCCAGATCCGCATACCGCAGGCTAGAGTTTGGTGAAATACCGGTTGTTGATACTTTATCAAAATGCGGTATTTGGCTGAACATGCCGATTTATAAAATTTTAAAAATTATTGAAATACTTGACACACAAGAATTTAAAAAAAAATTAATTATCAAACGGGTTTTTGAAAATAAACTTTCAATGGATGAAGCGGCAAAACAAACTGGTATTTCAGAAACTACTTACAGGCGTTTAGAGCGAGGCATAATCCCTCCTTTTGATGCCTTATCCAAATGCAGTGATTGGCTGAATAAACCGATTTGTAAAGTTTTTAGAATTATTAAAACAATAGACACCCATGAATTTCAAAAAAAATTAGTTACTAAACGTACTTTGGAAAATAATCTTACAATAAATGAAGCGGCAAAACAAATAGGTATTTCAAAATCTACTTACATTTTTTTAGAGCAAGGAGGAATACCTGATATGGACACCTTAGCTAAATGTATTATCTGGCTAAATGTACCGGATGTAAAATACTTTCAAAAAGTTAAAAAAAACAATGATTCGATTATCAATCATCAAGAAACATCAACCGGATCTTAAAAAACAATCAAAACCTTTGAATCCAAAGAAAAAACATATCAGGAATAAACAAGGTACAAAATATTATGTACCAGATATCCATTGTAATGTCCGCGCAAGCAGATTTACAATCGGTATGATTATGATTTGTCTCTTTTTCTCACCTATATTGTGGAGAGGAACAGAGGTTTTCGCGCAAAACAACATGGGTATAGGAACTCTAACTCCTCACCCCAGTGCCGTCCTTGACGTAACAGCCATCGATAAAGGATTGTTAGTGCCAAGAATGAACACAGCAGGAATGACTGCTATTACAAACCCTGCAAACTCATTAT
>JAZKBX010000296.1:0-18621 GCA_040388455.1 Bacteroidota bacterium | reverse complement strand
ACCATTCAAAGTAATTTAGGGACATTACTTAAAACTCCTGAATTTGGAGGCCTCGATGACTCGCAGATCGGGCCCTTTATTTCTTTGTATTGGGGGAGTTTAATGATTGGGCGCTGGACCGGGGCAATTGGTTTTTTTAATCTCAAAAAAACTGCTAATACTATTTTAACTCTTGTTATTCCATTTGTTGCATTGAGTTTGGTTTTGTTTATGAACCATTTGAGTGGTGCTGATGTAAGCAGTTTCTTTTTATATGCATTTTGTGTTGCTATTTTAATAGTTGGTTTTATTATTGGTAAACAAAAGCCCGCGCTAACATTAATGATATTTGGAGTGTTGGGCACTCTTTCCATGATAATTGGTTTGCTGAGTACAGGAACACTTGGTGTTTATGCCTTCTTGAGCGGAGGTTTGTTTTGTTCGATCATGTGGCCTTGCATTTTTTCATTGGCTATTGCAGGTCTTGGAAAATACACCAGCCAGGCATCGGGTTTTTTAATTATGATGATCCTGGGAGGGGCTTTTATACCTCCAATGCAAGGATTGTTGGCTGATTATACGGATATACATATTTCCTATATCATACCGGTTTTTTGTTTTATTTATTTAACATGGTATGCATGGAAAGTGAAAAAGGTATTAATAAACAAAGGCATTGATTATGACGCAACAACTGGTAGCGGGCATTGATATTGGCGGAACCAATACCGTATTTGGTTTAGTAGATTCTGCCGGAAACATACTGTTTAAGGAAGCAGTTCCAACTGCACATTTTGCTTTACCGGAAAATCTGGTTGCAGCAATATCTGAACATATTGAAAAGTATTTCCTTAAGTTTTCTGAGAACTATGAATTAGCCGGAGTTGGAATTGGCGCACCGAATGGAAATTATTTTAAAGGAACTATTGAGCAGGCTGCTAACTTAAAATGGAAAGGGATCATTCCACTTGCCGGGTTGTTTTCAGATAGATTAAATTGTAAGGTCATTTTAACCAATGATGCAAATGCCGCTGCAATAGGCGAAATGCTATTCGGAGGTGCCAAAGGGATGAAAGATTTTATTTTTATTACTCTTGGTACGGGTGTGGGAAGTGGTATTGTAGTGAACGGGGGAATGGTTTATGGCTATGATAGTTTTGCAGGAGAAATAGGGCACGTAATTATGTTCCCAGATGGAAGACTATGCGGATGCGGCAGGAAAGGCTGCCTTGAAACCTATTGTTCCGCAACTGCTATAAAACTCACCTATTCTGATTTGCTGCTTCGTAATAATGGAGAAACTGACATTGTAGGAAAGGTTGTTGATGCTAAATATATTTATGATAGAGCAGTTTCAGGAGATAAAGATGCGATAGAAGCCTTTAATTATACAGGAGATATCCTTGGTTTGGCATTAGCCAATAGTGTTGCATATACCAGTCCGCAGGCAATTTTTTTATTCGGAGGTTTAGCGCTTGCAGGTGACTTTATTTTTAAACCAACCATTGAAAGTTTTGAAAAAAATCTTTTAAATATTTATAAGAACAAAATAAAAATCCTTCCTTCCCAATTATCAGAAAATGATGCCGCTATACTTGGTGCGGCCTCATTAGTATGGAAAGAGATATGTTAAAATTAGTTAACATTGTTTACTGTTAATGTTTTTAACTACTTTTGCAGCATGATTTCTGAAAAAGACAAACAACTTTGCGAGCATCCGCTGGGAAGAGCAATGGCTGTGATTACCAAAACCTATTGGGGCGCTTTAAGCAAGAAAATAGAGCATATTGGTATTGATCGTCATTTTACCACTATGGTAGCTATTGATAAAGCAAAAGAAAAATGTACCCAGCAATATTTATCTGATTTGCTAAAAATAGATAAAGTGGAAATGGTAAGAGTGCTGGATTACCTGGTCACAAAAGGTATGATAACGAGGGCGGTTAATCCAAAGGACAGAAGAGAGCATATTATTCAACTTACTCCAAAAGCAAAAAAAATAATGCCTGAAATTCATGATGGTATTACTCACATGAATAAAATAGCATTAAAAGGATTCAGTAAAAATGATCAGGAATTGTTTCAAGGGTTTATAGAAAAAATTATTTTAAATCTGAAAAATTTACCTGTTAATGAAGTAGATATAAAAATCAAAAAATAAGTAAGGATGAAGATCAAAAACATTTTAATAATTGTATGTGTTCTTGGAGCATTGCTGGCCGCAAAGTTTTTTTTATTTCCATCTCATTCAGGGACTAATAACAGCCCTAAGCAAAGTAAAGGTGTTGCTAACATAGTTTCAGCCTTTGTAATAAAATCAGAAAAGCTGGAGAATACTATTTATGCATCAGGCACCCTCTTGGCCAATGAGGAAGCAGAATTGAAGCCCGAAATAGCTGGCAAAATTATTCAACTTTTGTTAAAAGAAGGTTCTTCGGTAACAAAAGGACAGTTGTTGGTGAAGATCAATGATGCCGATTTTCAGGCACAATTAAAAAAGTTTCAATTAGAGAAAGATCTTTCGGAAACTCAACTAAAGCGCCAAGAGGAATTACTGAAAATTAATGGTATCAGTCAGGAGGATTTTGAGGTAATTCAAAATAAAGTAAATACCATAAAAGCAGATATGGAATACCTGCAATCACAAATTGCAAAAACGGAAATACGTGCTCCATTCAATGGACTTGTTGGATTGAAAAATGTAAGTGAAGGCGCTTATGTTACCGTTGGGACAGTTATTGCAACAATTCAACAGATCAATCCTGTTAAAATAGATTTTTCTGTTTCTGAGCGTTATTCTGATGTGGTGAAAAAAGGAGATAAAGTGGCTTTTACAATTGAAGGAAATAGAAAGAGTTATATCGGTGAAGTGTTTGCTATTGAGCCTAGAATAGACGTTACAACACGTACATTAAGAGTGCGGGCTGTTTGCACCAATAGTGATGGAACTATTTATCCAGGTGCATTTGCACGTGTTCAATTATCATTGAACGCTATTAACGATGCAATTATGATTCCTACAGAGGCTATCATTCCTGATCTTAAGGGGAAAAAGGTTTATCGTATTAATAATGGCAAAGCTGAATCCGTAAAAGTTGAAACGGGCTTAAGAACAGAGGCTAAGATCCAAATAACTGATGGTTTAGTTTTTGGTGATACAATTGTAACAACTGGTATTATGCAATTAAAACCGGGATCAGCTGTTAAAATAACTGAAATAAAGTAAATAAAGAATGAATATTTCATCCATAAGTATAAACAGACCGGTACTTGCAATAGTAATGTCAATTATTATTGTTTTGTTCGGTGCTATCGGATATAATTATTTGGGTGTGCGCGAATACCCATCTATCGATCCACCAATTATTACTGTAAAAACAAGTTATGCTGGAGCAAATGCCGATGTTATCGAATCTCAAATTACTGAGCCACTTGAAAAAGTATTGAACGGAATTGAAGGAGTAAGAAGTCTCTCTTCTTCCAGTAACCAGGGCTCAAGCACAATAACAGTTGAGTTTAATTTAAATGCAAATTTAGAAGCAGCCGCTAATGATGTCCGTGATAAAGTTTCGCAAGCGGTAAGGCAATTACCCCAGGATATTGATGCGTTACCCACTGTTACCAAATCGGATGCAAACTCCGATGCCATCTTATCACTGACATTGCAAAGCGATGCAAAAAGCCATTTGGAATTAAGTGCGTTTGCTGAAAATATTATTGCTGAACGTTTACAAACAATATCTGGTGTAAGTACAGTTCAGATTTGGGGGCAGAAAAAATACGCTATGCGCCTGTGGATGAACCCTGATAAGCTTGCTGCTTTTGGTTTAACACCATTGGATGTGAAGCAGGCCCTGGATAAAGAAAATGTAGAATTACCCTCAGGGAAAGTGGCGGGTAATACAACGGAGTTAACTGTTAAAACTGTGGGTAAGCTTACTGATGAGGATGGGTTCAATAATATGATCATTCGTTCGGATGGGGAGCGCGTGATTAGATTCAAAGATGTAGGAACTGCAGTGCTTGGCCCTGAAAATGAAGAAACGATCCTTCGCCAGTCAGGCGTTCCAATGATTGGTTTAGGAGTGGTTCCTCAGCCGGGTGCAAATTACATTGCAATAGCAGATGAGTTTTATAAACGCGTTGAGCAGATCAAAAAGGACCTGCCTAAAGATTTTCAGTTGGGTATTGCTCTTGACAATACAAAGTTTGTGAAACGTTCTATACTTGAGGTAAAGGAGACACTGATCATAGCAATTGTACTTGTTATATTAATTATTTATTTATTCTTCCGTGATTGGTTAGTTGCCTTCCGCCCCTTAATTGATATTCCTGTTTCATTGATCGGTGCATTTTTTATTATGTATATGATGGACTATTCTATTAATGTACTTACACTATTGGCAATTGTTTTGGCAACAGGCCTGGTGGTGGATGATGGAATTGTTGTTACCGAAAATATTTACAAAAAAATAGAGGATGGAATGGATCCCGTTGAAGCTGCCCATAAAGGATCTAAAGAAATTTTCTTCGCAGTAATTTCTACCTCCATCACCTTGGCTGCAGTATTTATGCCGGTAATTTTTTTAGAAGGCTTTGTCGGGAGATTGTTCCGGGAGTTTGGTGTGGTGATAGCAGGTGCAGTTTTAATTTCAGCATTTGTATCGCTTACATTAACTCCAATGCTGAATGCATATATGGTAAGAAAGGTTCCTAAGAAAAGCCGTTTTTATGAGCGCACAGAACCATATTTTGTAAAGATGGTAAAAGGATATGATAATGCACTTACACGATTCATGAAAAGACGCTGGCTGGCTTTTGTAATAATTATTTCTAGTATAGGTCTCATTTTTGTAATTGGAAGTTCGTTACAATCGGAGCTTGCGCCTCTTGAAGACCGCAGCTGGTTTAGGGTTTCTATTACTGCTCCTGAAGGCGCCTCGTATGAATATACCGATGCGTATATTTTGAAATTCACTGATTTTATTAATGATTCTATTCCTGAAAAAAGAATTTGTTTAACAGTAACAGCTCCGGGATTTACAGGTTCTGGCTCGGTAAATTCCGGTTTTGTGAGACTGGCTTTAACAGAACCTGATGAACGTAATCGATCACAGCAACAAATTGCAGATTATATAACAAGATCAACAAAAACTTTTCCTGAAGCAAAAACATTTGTCATCCAGGAACAAACTATTTCATCAGGTGGTTCACGTGGTGGCTTGCCTGTTCAGTTTGTATTGCAGGCGCCCAATTTTGCAAAGCTAAAAGATAAATTACCATTGTTTTTAGAAGAAGCTAATAAAAGTAAAGTGTTTCAAGGTGTAGATGTAAACCTGAAATTTAATAAGCCCGAACTAAACATTACCATCGACAGGGAAAAAGCAGCCGGAATAGGAATATCGGTGAGCGATATTGCTCAAACTTTACAGTTGGGATTGAGCGGACAGCGTTTCAGCTATTTTAACATGGATGGAAAACAATACCAGGTGATCGGCCAGTTTGAACGCGCAAAACGTAATGAACCACTCGACTTAAAATCGATGTACACCAAAAATAATAAGGGCGAAATGATACAGTTGGATAATGTGGTAACTATTGAAGAACAAAGTAGTCCGCCACAACTATATCATTATAATCGTTATCAGTCAGCAACAGTTTCAGCTGGTTTAGCACCCGGGAAAACCATTGGTGATGGTATTAAAGAAATGGAAATTATATCAGACAAAATTTTAGATGATTCTTTTTCAACAGCATTAACAGGGCCTTCTCGAGATTTTTCTGAAAGCTCTTCAAACGTGCTGTTTGCGTTTATTCTTGCATTGTTGATTATTTATTTCGTACTGGCTGCGCAATTCGAAAGTTTTATTGATCCTTTCATTATCATGCTAACCGTGCCATTAGCACTCTGTGGAGCATTGTTATCATTATGGTATTTTAATCAGACATTAAATATTTTTAGTCAGATAGGTATTATTATGTTGATTGGACTGGTGACAAAGAATGGAATTTTAATTGTGGAATTTGCAAATCAATTAAAGGAAAAGGGGAGAACTGTGCGTGAAGCAATACAAGAGGCTTCTGCTGCACGTTTGCGTCCCATCTTAATGACCAGTATTGCAACTGCTTTAGGTGCTATGCCAATTGCTTTGTCGTTAGGTGCAGGATCTGTAAGCCGCATGGCCATGGGTATCGTAATTGTTGGTGGTATTTTATTTTCGCTTGTATTAACCTTGTTTGTAATACCTGCTATTTACTCTTATTTCTCAAAAGAACACAAGCATGAAGTTAAATAGATTGTATAAGCTACTGATTTTTTTATTGTTTATTACCGCAACCGCAGGAGCGCAAGGTCAGAAGATGACTATTGAGAATGCGATTGAAATGGCTCTGAAAAATAATTATGATATTGTTATTGCAAAAAATCTGGCAATACAAAACTCAAATAATAATACATTAGGTAATGCCGGAATGTTGCCAAGAATAGATTTGAATGCTTCAGGAAGTTTGGCTAACAATGCAACTAAACAAGAGTTTTCGAACGGTTTGGTTGTAGATAAAAATGGCGTACAATCGAAAAATATCACCACCGGTGCATATTTGACCTGGACCGTTTTTGATGGAATGAAAATGTTTGCAACCCATGAGAAACTACAGGAGTTAGAGCGTATGGGTGAATTAAATGCTAAAATTCAAATTGAAAATACGATAGTGAAGGTAATAACTTCATATTATAGTATTGCAATGCAAAAGCAATTAATAATCGGTTTAAAAGAAAATATCATTGTTTCGGAAGAGCGTTTAAAAATTGCTCAGAAAAAGTTTGATATCGGAGCTATTTCAAAAGCAGATGTTTTACAGGCAAAAGTGGATCTGAATGCATTGAAATCAAATTTGATGAGGCAAAACACTTTATTGTATGATGCAAAAGCCAACCTCAACCAATTATTGATTCAACCTGTTGAGCAGGATATTGATGTTTTTGATAGCATTCCACTGATGAGCCAATATAAATATGATGATTTGAAAAATGCGATTATGACGAACAATTCCGATGTGCTGTTCGCGCAAAAAAATATTGAAATTTCCAGGTATATGATCAAAGAGGGTAAATCAATGGCTTATCCGAAATTAAATTTGAATGCCAATTATATTTTTAGCCGGTCTCAAAATCAGGCCGGTTTTTCATTGCTCAATCAAAATCTTGGATTGAATTTGGGGTTCACTGCCAGTTGGACCATTTTTAATGGTTTTAATACATCCAACAATGTCAAAAATTTGCAGTTGAATTTAGAAAATTCAACTTATGAATTTGAAAATCTAAAAACAATAACTCAATTAAATTTAATGAAGGCATTTAAAAAGAATCAGGACGATATTGCTATTTTAAAATTGGAGGAAGAAAATCAACTACTTGCAAAAGAAAATTTAGAAATAGCATTGGAACGTTTTAGATTGGGTGCAAGTACTTCTATTGAATTAAAAGTTGCACAGGAAAGCTATGAAGGTTCTATTAAACGACTGTCTGATTCTCGTTTCAATGCTAAAATTTCTGAAACTCAGTTGCTGAAATTGAGTGGTGGGATTGTGAAATAAATTATTAATTTTCTGTACTGAGCCTGTTTAAATTTTAAATAAAATATTTTGCAGCCTAACGCAAAGTCTTTGACTAAGCTCAGATAGACCATATTGAGTGAGCCTATGGTGAGGTTTTGTCGAACAATTGGAATGATTTCGAAGGTGTTGAATATTGATATTTTTATCCATTTAAATAAAATTTAAACTAGCTCATTGTTATTTCACAATTTTCTTAACTTCGTTCTTCAAAGAAAATGGATAAATTTCTGAAGCTATATGAAACAATAATTGACTGGCTAACAGGTAAATTGTCGCCACGGCAGATCCTTGTTTTTTCAAGTATATTAGTTGGGCTTACGGCTGGGCTGGCTGCTGTGATTCTTAAAACCGCTGTACATTATATTCATCTTGCAATTACGCATGATTATCACATCAAGTATCAATATTTTCTTTACTTAATTTTTCCAACCCTCGGAATTTTGCTAACCGTCTGGTTTGTACAAAAATACCTTAAAGGGAAATTAGGAAGAGGAACAGCAAATATTCTTCATTCCATTGCAAAGAAATCCAGTTTTTTGCCAAAGGATCAAATGTATTCTCATATTGTAACAAGTGCACTCACGGTTGGTTTTGGTGGTTCGGCAGGTTTGGAGTCTCCTATTGTTGTTACAGGTTCCGCGATCGGCTCCAATTTTGGAAAAACACATCATATCAATTATAAAGACCGAACTTTGTTGCTTGCCTGCGGTGCAGCAGCCGGAATTTCGGGTGCATTTAATTCACCTATTGCCGGTGTGCTTTTTGCTTTAGAAGTATTGTTGGTGGATGTTTCTATCTCTGCCTTTATTCCTTTAATAATTGCGGCCGCAGCCGGAGGTTTACTTTCGAAAATTATTTTACAGGAAGATACCTTATTTTCATTCAAGTTAATTCAGCCCTTCGATTATCATAATGTGCCCTATTACATTATTCTTGGTTTGCTTGCCGGGTTTGTTTCTGTCTACTACGCAAGGGTCTATTTGAAAACAGAGTCGTTCCTGAAGCCTAAGAAGAATAAGGTTTACAGAAAAGCTATATTAGGTGGCGGTATCCTTGCTATTTTAATTTTATTTTTTCCTTCCCTTTTTGGTGAAGGTTACGAAAGTATAAAAACACTTTCCGACCTCAATCCTGAAAAACTTTTTGAACATAGTATCTTAGCTAAATACGTTTCGAATAAATGGCTTGTTGTTCTGTTTATTGTACTTACCATGTTTTTAAAAACCATTGCCGCTGCAGTTACTATAGGCAGCGGAGGTAATGGAGGCAATTTCGCTCCTTCGCTTTTTGTAGGTGCCTATCTTGGTTTCGCTTTTGCATATATTCTTAATTTGCTTGGTATTGTGGAGGCATCGGTAAGTAATTTTACGATTGTTGCGATGGCTGGTATATTAAGTGGAGTATTTCATGCTCCTCTAACTGCAATATTTTTAATTGCTGAGATCACAGGGGGATATGAATTAATGATTCCTTTGATGATCGTATCCGCCAGCAGCTTCATGATATCAAAATATTTTGAGCCTTATTCAATGGATGTAAAAAGACTTGCGAAAAAAGGACATGTTTTCACTTCAGATAAAGACAGAAATATACTTACATCATTAAAAATAGGTAAGTTGATCGAAACAGATTTTCAAATTGTACCACCTGATGCCACTCTTGGTGAATTGGTTGAAGTGGTTGCTCATTCAAAAAGAAATATATTTCCTGTTGTTACAAATGAAATTTTTGTTGGAGTGATCGTACTTGATAACATAAGAGAAATAATGTTTAAGCATGATATGTACAACAAAGTTTATGTAAAAGAAATAATGAGGAAGCCGTTTGCAACTATCGATCCTGAAGAAGAGATGGCCTCAGTAATGAAAAAATTTGATGAAACCGGGGCTTGGAATTTGCCTGTATTGAAGGAAGGGAAATACATTGGTTTTATTTCAAAGTCGAGCATTTTTGTTCAATACAGAAGCAGGTTGATCAAAACTACAAGTGAATAATTTATTTTTTCTGAAATGTTTATTATTATGCATTAAATTGAATGTCCTTTGATATGGGTACTTTAATTATCCTGTACAATTTATCATTTGTCCGATACTTCTCTCTTTCGTTCATATAAGCCGATAAGATTGCCTTCCGAAAGAATATGCCCTTCCATCGCTTTTTCCAATTCATCTTTATTTGTATTCTTACTCAATGATAATTCTTTATCAAGAGCATAAACATTGAAATGATAATGGTGTTTGCCCGTAGGAGGACATGGACCAGTGTAACCAGTTTGATTGGCCCCATTCATACCTTGTTTGCCTCCCTTAAAGTTTTCAGGAATAGATTTAGTCGGGGCAATATTCCAGGCGATCCAATGCGTAAATCCCCCTTCCATAGGAGCATCAGGATCGTGCAAAATAAGAGCCATTGTTTTTGTACCTTTTGGGAGGTTTTGAATTTGCAGAGATGGCGATAGATTCGCACCATCACAAGTATATTTTGATGGTATCAAACCATCTTTTGGAAAGCTTGTGCTGGTGACTATTAAAGAAGCATTTACAAAGAGTCCGACAATTAATATTAATAAAACTTTCATTTGAGGAGGATTTAAAATTTTGTTCAAAGGTATTGGGCAGGAGAAAAATATACAATGACTAGCGACATTGTAAAAAAAATATTTTTCGATAGATTAATTCTTGATCTGTAGTTTGGTTCTAAATCCATTACCAACATTGCAGAAGGAGTTTTGCAGCAATAGAGTAGATGTAGTTTTTTTAAGAAAAATTTATTTATTTTCAATAATTAAAAGCTTTGTTCCTTTGTGGAGAACGATCAACTGCACTCAGAATATCCGCAGCTCCTGCATTTTAAACAACCCTCTTCATACACCAAACCAGTCGGATCCCCACAGTTTGGACATATTTTATCCTGAACAGGAGTTCCACTCGGGATGAATTTTTTTAACGCGCGTTCCACTCCGTGTTTCCATGTATTGATGGAATCATCGTGTAAATTCAAATTTTTCACTAGGTCAACAACCTGTGGAATTGGCATTCCGTGACGCAGTACTCCTGAAATTAATTTTGCATAGTTCCAATATTCTTTATTGAAAGAGCGTGATAAACCTTCAACAATTATAGTAAGACCATCTCTATCAATAAAATGAAAATCATATCGTTTTTCATTTTTATCATCTTTATTTTTTACGATCCATCCCTTTTCCACCCATTCAGGAATGATAGATAAATCCTCTGATAAACCTGTAAATATTTCATAAGGTTTATTGTTTATCAAACCAATAAATGCGATCCATTTTTCATCTACATTTATGAAACGTACTATTTTAGATTCAATTTTATCAGGACGTTTTAAAACAATTGTTTCAGTTAACTCATTGGTTTTTTCTTTCCTCCCTTGTTTATTCTCAATTGCAAGTTCACCGTTTTCTTCCTTTTTATCTGTTGAAATCAATACCCCGCTTCGTGAACCTTCACGATATACAGTAATACCTTTTAATCCTTGTTTCCATGCTTCAAAATAAATTTCTCCTACTTTTTCTTTTGATACTTTGGATGGTAAATTAATTGTTGAGCTGATAGAATGTGTTGTATATTTTTGAACGATGGCTTGTATGCTTAATCTTTTTAGCCAATCAATTTCAGCCGAAGTAGAGCCTGTATATGGGCTTTTGTTAATATCGTTTTCGTCTGTAGCTTCCATCCATAAATTTAATTTAGGATGAACTACATCAAATTCCTGCCAGGAGTCGCCCGATTGATCAACAAAATCGATACGTGCGTTTTCATCGGAAGTATTTATTTTTTTTCTGCGTTTATATGATAATTGAAAAAGGGGTTCAATACCCGATGATGTCTGTGCAAGTATGCTTAATGTCCCTGTTGGAGCTACTGTGCTTAATGAAATGTTTCTTCTACCTGATTTCATCATCCGGTCGTATACATCGGGTAACTCTTTTTGAAGCATTTGAACAAATTCGGAAGTGTTTTCAATTTCAGGATCGAAATCCTCAAATTTACCGCGTTCAATAGCCATATCAATTGAGCTATTGAATTCGGCTTCACATTTCGTTTTCATTATTTTTTCAGTTTCTATCAGCGCTTCATCCGAATCAAATTTTAAATTTAGTGCAGCCATCGTGTCTGCAAGTGCTGTAAAGCCAAGTCCGGTTCGTCTTCCTTTTTTGCCTGATTTGTAAAATAATTTCCATGTTTCTTCTTCAACTGTTTTTATATGATCAGGTTCCGGATCAGATTTTATTTTTTCCAAAATGCGCTCCACATGTTCTAATTCCAGATCCACCAAGTCATCCATTAAACGCTGTGATTCATATGCAATTTCAGAAAACTTTTTATAATTGAACTTTGATTTTGGAGTAAATGGATCTTCAACAAAATTAAATAGATTAAGGGCGATCAGGCGGCAGCTGTCACCACCTTGCATTGCAATTTCGGAACACGGATTAGTAGTCACATTTTTAAAGCCCGGGTAAACTGATGAAGTGGAATAATAATGCTGCCTGTCCCAAAAGATTAATCCCGGTTCAGCAGTGGCGTGTGCGCAATTAATAATTAAGTTCCATAGGTCAAGTGCTTTTACCTTTTTTGTAATTTTTGGATGTAGAGCTTCAATCGGAAAACGTAAAATATAATCGCTATCATTTGCTACAGCCTCCATAAACTCATCAGATAGGCGTATCGAAATATTTGCACCTGTTACTTTTGACAGATCCTGTTTAATGGTGATAAATTGTTCAATATCAGGATGGGCTATATCCATTGTGATCATTAATGCTCCGCGCCTACCGCTTTGAGATACTTCGCGGGTGGTGTTTGAAAAACGTTCCATAAATGATACGGCACCACTTGTTTTTTCGGCTGCATTTTCTACTCTTTGTCCGGCAGGGCGAAGTGTTGAAATATCTATACCAACACCACAACGTCTTTTGAATAGTTGGGCCATTTGTTGATCAGTATAAAATATGCCTCCATACGAATCAAAAATTTCCGGTAATACAATACAGTTGGAGAGTGATGCAAAAATATATGGATTACCTAAGGACGACATTACACTGCCTTGTGGAATTATATATTTGAAATTTTTTAAATAATCAGTTATTTTTTTTTCATTTAAAAGTTCACGTTTCTGTCCGTATTTTGAAAGCTGTTTTAAATTCCCGTTTAGATTTGATTTGTTGCTGTAATTTTTTTCTATCCTGGCAAATTCTTTCGCCATGCGAATATGCATATCATCTGGTGACAGTTCTAGAAATTGTCCTTCATTATTTTTTAAAGCATATTTATTGATCCAGGTGGATGCAGCAAGTTCATCCTCATTAAAGTAGATGATACATTTTTTAAAAACTTCCTGATATGTATAGGTTTGAAGTATTGATCCGGATTTTTTTTTAAAATTTTGCATTTGTTACTTATTTCAATTTAAAGAAATTCATTTCACTTTTAACCCTATTCTTAAATAGAAATTAATTTCGATTTTGAAACCAACCTTTCACCACTTTTCTCGAAAGGGCAATTTGTGCTACCTTTTCGAGTAGAAGTGAAAATTGAAGGCGAAATGAAATAGATTATTCTGAATGTATTATAATATCACATAAAAAAACATTCCCAATTATATCCTCAATCGAAAAAAACGGGTCATAAACTTTTCAAACAGGATGAATCCTGAAAAATTTGCAGAATAAAATTAAACAGTTATACTTATTTGCTTACCGGCCTTTTGCAGCTCTGCATCAAATTTTGCTGTTAAAAGATCATCCCAGTTCATGAGTTTCTTCATGTATAATAATAATGGGGTTTCCCATTTTTTTACGGTTTCAATATCAAAGTAAAGTGCACCAATACGTCTGATAAAAAAATCGGAAGGAGTAGTGCACATTTCATTTTCAATGCAATAATGTAATTGAGCGCGAAGTAATAGTGGGAGAGGATCTTGTTCTTGTTTCTTTAGTTTTTCTATGATATTAAAAATACTGTCGATGTTTGAACCGTAACGGTTTAAAAGCATCTGCGCTTCTGTTGTTGTTAAACCAAGTTCTCTGCCATGTATAAGTTTGTTTTTTACAAAATCTGCAAACTTAACGGCACCACCAACTTTGCCGCCTGATAGTTCAATGTTTTCGGTTGTACAATTGGGGATAATTTTCCCTCCGTTTAATTTTATTTTTTTTGCGATAAGATCAACAATGCGCTGAGCCATTTTCCGGTAACCGGTTAGTTTACCTCCCGCAATAGTAATGAGTCCGGATGTTGATTCAAAAATTTCATCTTTACGAGAGATCTCAGAAGGACCTTTACCGGGCTTTTGGATCAGCGGCCTTAAACCCGCCCAGGTGGACTCTATATCAGAAGCAGTAAGTTGAATACCAGGAAAAATATCATTAACACATTTTAAAAGATAAGTAATATCTTCTGCAGTAACAAGCGGGTTTGCAATATCTCCTGAATAAAAGGTGTCTGTGGTGCCGATATATGTTTTTCCTTCACGGGGGATTACAAATATCATTCGTTTATCATAGGTGTCAAAATAAGACGATTGTTTTAAAGGTAATTTTTGCCCATCCACAACAATGTGGATACCTTTAGTGATATGTAATTTATGCTGGTTCTGAGGTTTATCCAGATCATCTATTTCATCTACCCAGGGGCCAGTTGCATTTACAAAATAGTCTGCATGCAGGTCAACCGTTTTGTTGGTAAGCTGATCGCAAATCTTAACTCCACTAATTTTACTATCCGTATATATGAAAGAAACAGCTTTCATATAATTGATCGCGACCGTTCCTTTACTAACAGCTTCTTTAATTATTTCAATGGTCAATCTTGCATCATCCGTTCGATATTCATAAAAAAGAATACCGCCTAATAAGTTATCCCTGCGCAGCAATGGTTCAGCAGCAATGGTTTCCTCTCTATTTAAAACACGATGTTTTTCTTCTTTTTTTACACCTGCAAGCCATTCATAAATAGTCATGCCTAATCGAGCAGTAAATTTTGTTAATGAACCACCTTCCACAATAGGTAAAAGCAAATGTTCCGGTTTGGTAAGATGAGGCGCATTTTGATGAACAATTGCTCTTTCTTTTCCAACTTCAGCAACCAATTTAAATTCAAGTTGCTTTAAATATCTTAATCCGCCATGAATAAGTTTGGTTGATCGGCTTGATGTACCTGCTGCAAAATCCTGCATTTCAATTAATGCTACTTTCATGCCTCGCGCAGATGCGTCTAAAGCGATTCCTGCTCCTGTAATTCCTCCTCCTATTACTATCAGATCGAAATGAGAAGTACTCATTTCACTAATTATGGAAGATCTGTTTTTTGCTGAAAATGAAGTCAATTTTGATTGTTTTTTTTATTTAAAAAATTGCGAAATCCGGTTTAAAAATATTTTTTTTATTTCGGAAAATGAGTTATTTATTAGCTAAGTTTTATTTTTGTGTTCACGGCTTAATTGCCTTACTCATTTCTCAAAACTATTTATTTTTTTCTAATTTTTCTATTTTCTTTTGCATTTCATCTATTGTATTTTTCATTTGAATAATTAATTTCTCTTGTGAGTTATTCTGCGCTTCGTTTTTTGCATTTAATTCTTTAATGGCTTCAACAAGAACCGTTGAAAGTTTGCTGTAATCTATTCCCATAATTTCGCCCGACTTGTTTCGATAAACCAATTCGGGAAGCACTTGGTCAACTTCTTCAGCAATAAAACCAATCTCCTGCCTGTTTGTAGGGTCAGTAATATATTTGAACTCTTTTCCTTGAATTTTAAGGATTTCTGAAAGCCCGTATTTAGTATTGCCAATATCTTTTTTGAATCGTTTAGAACTTGAAACTGTAAATGCACTGGCAAACACAGGCCCAAAACCGGATGAACCGTTCCCAACATACAGTCCCGATCCTCCATACCATCCAATATAGGAATTCCCACCTCCGATTGGATCTAAGTGTAAATTACCTGAAGAAGAATGGAAAAGTCTGACATACATTGCACCAGTGGCATCATTTATTCTTAGTACTCCTCCATCACCCAAGTGAAGTGTCGATAGAGGGGTAGTGGTTCCTATCCCAACATATCCACTATTCCCGCCAGCACTGCTCAAGAAAGAAAATCCATTCACAGGATCTACAAAAAATTGAGAATAAGCTGATAAAGAACCAGATGGCGAGGATTGAAGTCTTATTCTGCTATTTGCAGTGGTTGTACCTACTTGCTCCATAAATATACCAGAAGCATCCTCATCAGAATACACATAGGGTGCAGAGGCCCCGGTTCCGCCCCATCTCATTGATCCTGCCAGATGTAATTTATAACCTGGACTTGTATTCCCGATGCCAACATTACCACTACTTGAAATAAAGAGCCCCTCCGAAGTATTATTCCATGCTGTTGAAGATACCGGAAATTGCCATTTGTTACTTCCCAAATATCCGGTTTGGACTATAGCCCCTGCACCCGCAACAGACGTTGGAGTAAATGCAACATTTGTGTTGAGAATCACTGTTACACCCATTGTGCCACAAGGAGCTATTTTGGTTCGTAATCTTGCATAAACAGGGCTGGCAGTTGTTGTCCGATCTGGATTCATAACATCTATTGCAATATTCTGAGCATTGCCATAAAGGTCATTAAATCCTTCTAAAGGTAGTTCTATCCAGGAGCCGGAAACACCACTTGAATAGGAGGTCGACATAAATTTAAACTTTTCCATTTGTATCTCACCGCATGAATGGGCATAAACAGTAAATTCAGCATAAAAACCAGTGCCATTGTTTGCAAAAGTCCCAATTTCCACATAGTCTCCGGCATTTTGAGTCAGGCTTCTTGAAATTGTTGTATGATAAACTTCACCTCGTTTAAAATCACCAGGTACATCCAGTTTTGCTCCCGGACTGGTTATTCCGATTCCGACCTTGCCGGCTGATGTAACGCTTAATACTTCTGTGGTTCCGGATCCAAGTGCAAGGCGGTTTCCTCCGGTAACCGGTTTTGAAATAAGCATCTTGTTAGAACCGGCAAAATCCTGAAATGAGATACTGATATCATCGCCACTTGACCATGGCATCAGCCGTACTCCAATATTTCCTCCATAAACCGCGGAATTAGCCGTGAAAGAAAAAAGGTCTAATGGAAAACTTGGTGTTGTAAAACTTGAACCGAGTGGTTGGACCATAAGATTTCCCCTAAAACTACCGCCTCCGTTTACGTCCAATTTAATGCCCGGGCTAATTGTTCCAATACCCACATTACCGGCACTTGCTATTCTCAACCGTTCTAAATTATTTGAAGTAATTACGAAATCTTTAGCATCGGTTGTTCCAATAAAATTATTATTAACAGCCACCCCAATTGCGGATGAAGAGGCAGTAGTTCCAATATTTCCTGTTAAACTCCAGGCGTTTAACGCTCCATCAGCGCCAGTGGTTCCCGTTGAGCCTGTGGAACCTATAGTTCCGGTTGCACCAGTTGAACCGGTAGATCCGCTTGAGCCTGTACTGCCTGTGGATCCGGTACTTCCAGTAGAACCAGTCCTTCCTGTTGATCCCGTGCTTCCTGACGACCCTGTTGCCCCGGTAGATCCTGTTGCTCCAGTCGCCCCCGTACTTCCTGTTGTTCCAGTAGATCCAGTTGCACCAGTGCTTCCTGTCGAACCAGTGTTTCCTGTTGAACCTGTGCTTCCTGTTGAACCTGTGTTTCCCGTTGAACCCGTTATGCCTGTAGCTCCGGTTGCACCAGTAGCCCCAGTACTTCCTGTTGAACCTGTCCTGCCCGTTGAACCTGTATTTCCTGTCGAACCTGTTGTCCCTGTAAATCCAGTTGAACCAGTACTTCCAGTTGAACCAGTACTTCCAGTTGAACCAGTGTTTCCTGTTGATCCGGAAGGTCCAGTACTTCCTGTTGTTCCAGTAGATCCGGTAGATCCAGTTGCACCAGTAGTCCCAGTACTTCCTGTCGTTCCTGTATTTCCTGTTGAACCTGTCCTGCCTGTTGAACCAGTATTTCCTGTTGATCCGGAAGATCCAGTTGTACCAGAACTTCCTGTTGAGCCGGTATTCCCTGTCGAACCTGTAGTACCAGTGTTTCCCGTTGAACCTGTGGTACCGGTAGATCCGGTTGCCCCCGTACTTCCTGTTGTTCCTGTAAATCCGGTAGATCCTGTTGTACCAGTTGGTCCGGTACTTCCAGTTGAACCAGTACTTCCAGTAGAACCTGTGGTACCGGTAGATCCGGTTGCCCCCGTACTTCCTGTTGTTCCTGTAAATCCGGTAGATCCTGTTGCACCTGTTGATCCGGTACTTCCAGTTGAACCGGTACTTCCAGTAGAACCGGTACTTCCTGTCGAACCAGTATTTCCTGTCGAACCTGTTGTGCCTGTAGATCCAGTTATGCCAGTAGAACCAGAGCTTCCTGTTGTCCCGGTAATTCCTGTTGAACCTGTTGATCCAGTTGCCCCCGTTAGGCCAGTACCTCCCGTAGAGCCAGTACTTCCTGTACTACCTGTCGAACCGGTGCTTCCCGTATCACCAGTAGAGCCAGTACTTCCTGTATTGCCAGTTGAACCAGTACTTCCTGTATCACCAGTAGATCCAGTACTTCCTGTATCGCCAGTTGCCCCAGTACTTCCTGTATCGCCCGTAGCCCCAGTACTTCCAGTATCACCAGTAGATCCGGTACTTCCGGTATCACCTGTCGAACCAGTACTTCCTGTATCACCAGTAAATCCAGTACTTCCTGTATCGCCAGTTGCCCCAGTACTTCCTGTGTCGCCCGTAGCACCGGTACTTCCAGTATCACCAGTAGATCCGGTACTTCCGGTATGACCTATCGAACCAGTTGATCCGCTGCTTCCTGTTGCTCCTGTTTCTCCCAAAGATCCTGTTATTCCAATGCTGCCTGTTGATCCTACTGCTCCAGTTGAACCGGTGCTGCCAACTAGACCGGTAATCCCTGTTCCAGCAATGATGGCCTGCCAGTAGTTTCCATTAAAATAATAAAAATTGCTTGTAG
>JAZKBX010000295.1:21185-26660 GCA_040388455.1 Bacteroidota bacterium | reverse complement strand
TCATAATGATTTTGGTTTGAGTATTAATTAATTTTCAAGAGCAAAGGTAAATTACCCGATGCGGTTCATTGTTACATAACTTCTTAGCTTTCTTACATTATTCACACATTTAAGCCATTTTTTGTCTCTATTCTGATTAATTGCAAGCTGCCGAAATAAAAAGACAAAGGCAAGGGTTATCTCCCTGCCTTTGTTATGCTGTCCCAATAGCTCCTTTTTTAGTAACGACAGTGATCTTTTTTATTTAATTCTTCTGTTAAAACTTTTCGGATCTATGAGCCTTTCCATCTTTCATAAACTCGTGATCGTTCATGAATTCTTGTGTTTTGCCTTTGGCTGTTGTAGCTTCTTTTTTAATGTCTTCAAGAAAGTCGTTGAATTTTTCTTTCATAGCATCCGTAAGATCATCCGATTTACCTGTAATTTTTTTGCGTGTTTCGCTACCTTTTGCCGGTGCAAATAAAATCCCGAGTGCTGCTCCAATGGCAGCTCCCAATACTAGTGTGCCGATTAATTTTCCGGTATTGTTTGAGTTTTCCATTTTTTTTATTTTTTAAGATTTGTTTAGGTTACTATTAAGTAATGGCACAGAATACTTTTCTATGATATTTATTGTTTGTTTTTGGGTTGATTTGGAAATGTTTCCTTTTTAGTTTTATCAGCCTTTGTATCTCCCCCTGTTGAGTCGGGATTGATTTCTAGTTTTGATTTGTTTAATTTATTTTTTTTTACAGTTTTGTCGGCATCTTTATCAGGCGCACTTTTATCAGAGTCAATATCCGGACTTGTAAAGTCAGGTGATGGCAAACGAGCTTTGTTTATTTTATTTTTTTTTGATGGATCAGAATTTTTCATTTTTGAAAGTTTTTAAGAATTATTTATTTTTGAACCATGTGAAATTCTTTCTTATCACTTCCATCCATATAATAATACCAAAATTGTTTTTCTTCAAGTTTTAGTATATATAAAGTTTGCGAACTTTGATTACTTACACCAGTCAATCTGATCTCCGCGTCATTGTTTTGAAAGACCCATGTACCTGTCCCTGAAAAGCTACTCCATAAATACGAATAATCTCCAGCTTTTGTAAATGTTTCGCTATAATCAGAAACCAAAGAAGTGTAGTCGGTACCATTTTTTTTATAATTATCAACTTTCCATGTGTTTGCAACTCGTTCTGCTCTGGAACGCAAACTAACTGTTGGACCATCGGGATATTTTTTGCAACTTTGAATTGTTGGAATCATAAGTCCAGCAAGTACTATAAATAATACTGATAATTTGTTTGTCGTTTTCATTTTGTTTATATAAATAATTTTTGTTTTAGAATTTAACCCTAAAGTATTTGGCTATCGAAAGGAAATGTTAACCTTTTTTAATCTCCTTAAAGTCGATACTGGCAATGGCCAGGTATTTTGAAATAACGCTCGCATCGAATTTATTAAAAGCACCTTTAACATTCGTTAACATTAAACTTCTTAAGTTAAATACGATTTGATTGGAGGCACGTTCTGTTGGCCATTTTGTTTCTACTGTCATTGTTTTATGTATTAAATATTTAATTTTATTAATAAACTCAAAATGTATTTTGAATTTTAAATCAACATGGATTTCGAATTCCCGATTCGAATCCATGTTGATTTTATTTATTAATTATAAAATCTATATCCGACTGTGGCTTGATACCAAACGTTTTTATAACGTGGAGTTGATGATGTTCCATCTCCATTGTTATTCTGGATATCCCATCCTACTCTTGCACCAAGTACAATATGTTTTAGCGTTAGATCAACACCACCTGTTAAACATAAAATGTTTTTACGGACATTGTCATTTTCGAATTCCTGTTCCTGTAGAATACTTGTTGATGAATTAGCAAATACATCGCTTTGTTTAATCAGGTAAGAATATTGAGGACCGGCTAATAGCGTTAGAAACTCACTTGGTTTAAATGAAACTAGCAATGGTACATCAATAAAACTTGTGGTTCTAGTAAACTCATAGTTTCCACCAAGAATTCTGCCTGTTGCCTTAAATCCTTTCTGAGAATATAAAACTTCCGGCTGAATGCCTAAATACTTTCCTATAGGAATTGCAATAAAAGCACCCGCAGCTAAACCTAATTTTGGATCTGCCTGGAATTCTTCTCCTTGGGTGTCGTACACATTTGAATAATTAACTCCTGCTTTCAAACCAAATAGAAGTCTTTCACGTAAATCAGTTTCCTGTGCGCTACTGAAATTAGCCATTGTTGTAACAGCTCCGATTATTAGAATTATCTTTTTCATGATCTTTTTTATTAAGATTAATTTTTAACTTTTTTTATAATTGATTTCGTAATTATTTAATGGTTTTTTACTGTCAAATCTTTAAATGCTTTACCTAACTCATCCATATCGCGACTAAATTCTGTTTTGAATAACTCCCATTTTTCTTTTCCTTCGGCTTTGTATTCTGCCATTTTCTTTTTTATATCACTGTTTTTTTGTTCCAGTTCCGCTATTTTCTTTTTGTAATCGGCTTTCGCTTCGTTTTTTTCATTTTCTATTCTTGCATTAAATTCAGCAATACTTTGGTCGTTAGCAGCAATTTTAGCTTCAGTTTCTTTTCTGTAGTTTTCAATATCCACCAGGTATTCTTCATTGGCTTTATCCAAATCCAAAGTTGCCTCTGAAACCTTATCTTGGGCATTTTCTACCTTTTCGGCCGAGGTATTACAGCTTGTTAAAATTGAAGCACCTATTAGCGCTGATGCAGTGATTACAAAGATTGATTTTTTCATTTTATTTGGTTTTAATTGGTTAATTTTTAGTTTATCTTATTGTTTGTTTCAAGAATATATATTTCTGAAATAAGTCTGTGGATGTCTTGATCAATTTCCTCCAATTTAGCCCGGAACCTATTTAAGATCTCGTCCTGCTTACTTTCTAATAACAGTAGGTTATTAAATTGTTTTGTAGCTTGATTTTGATCACCCTCTACCTTTGATGGGTTCAGGTTTCCTTTTATTTGATGAGTATTTTTCATAAACGCTTTTGGATTATTTTAATTATTTTTCTTGAACAAATGTCTGAAACTCAAATGCTTCAACTGTTACAGAACTTTTGTGAAAAGTTGTATCATTCACACATTATTTCTTTTTACCTTTTCCTCCCCCATGTCCATGGTCTGATTTTCCACTTTTATTATTATCCTGAGAATTACCTTTACCATTACTGTTTCTGATATTCTTGTCATTCCCTTGATTTCCATTGTTATTTGAAGGACTTTTAGAAGACATTTTTTTATTGGAGTTTCCTTTACCAGGATGTGCACCAATTGTTTTTTGTGTACCTCCACGATATCCTTTTGCATATTTTCTTTTATAGTCTTTAAAATGAATATATGGTTCATGGCCGTGATAGTCAGTCATTACTACTTTATAACCGCTGTATAAATCATAATCACGATACCTCTGAGGAAGGAAGCTTCTGTGTAACCAAACGCCATCACCAAAATATATAAACATAGAGGTGTGAACATCATAATACGCTTCAACATCGGGTAGGTAATAATATCTTGTTTCGGAATAACCAACAGGACCCCATTGTGGCGGTGAACCAATATTTACACTCACCGAAACCTGTGACTTTATAGCACTTGAAATTAACAGTCCGGTCATTAGGACAAATATTTTTAAATTTTTCATAAGTGTTTTTATTTTTAATTACTGTAATTCTATTTGTTTAATAAACCGAGTTGGCTTGTTTTTTCTATTCTGCTTTCGTCTGTTAGAATAAAAATGTAATTCCAATATACCCCGCGTTTGTATTTACTTTTGCCCTGTCAAGAATGTAATAGGAATTTGTTTCCGTGGTTTGGCTTGTATTGCTCACATTTACAAAACCATAAACGCCTCGGAAGCCTAGATCAAGGCGGATTGTTCTGGTTGAATTTAAAGCAAATTCAAGACCAGCCCCATATGCGAAACCTATGTCGCTTTTTTTTATTGCCAAAACAGTAGTTAATGTATCTGAACTTGCCCCACCTGATGAAGTAATGCTTGACCCTACATTAAATCCTATTTGCGGGCCAAAAACTGCATTTAAGTTTACCGGTTTGGATTTGCCTGTATTAAGTGAAAACATCAAAGGAATGTTCACATATCGCAGATTGATTTCACGTTCTAATTCCTGATCCACAAACTTTTGGGAAAGTGAATTATAAATTACTTCTCCCTGTATTCCTACATGATTGGAAAAATTGATCGCGAGTAATCCTCCAACGCCATAGCCAAGAGTAACCTCACCTTTTACTGTACCTCCGGAAGAAGTTTTCATATCGAATGAAGAAAATGTTGGCATAAACCGGAATCCAAATTCTACAATGTGGAAAGAAGGGCTTGATACCGGAACCATCACAGAATCCTGTGCTTTAATATTTGCTCCTAAGGCCACACCTAATAAACTAAATATTATAAATGATTTTTTCATGATATATATATGTTAAAATATGATTAATTAATTATGACAAAGGTGGGCATCATGGGAGGCGAAATTGTTACAAAACTTTTTTAATCTGTTACATTATTCACACTTAAAAATTGAGCTCAGTTTCTATTGTTTAGTTTATTAATAATGAAAATCCCCTGCCAGATTGTTATCTGGCAGGGGATCTTTGTATTTAAGCTAAATATTATTGTGCGATAATCTTTCCGGTTTGAATAGTTTTGTTGTTAGCATTCACCCTGTAGAAATAGATCCCCGAAGGAAGATTACCGGTTTCTATTGTGGTTACTTGTTTCACAACGGTTGTAAACATTACCTCAGCTCCTAAAACATTATATATTCTGAATTCACAATTACTGATTTGAAATTCATTTAATTTAATGTTTACAAGATTTGTAAAAGGATTTGGATAAACACTTACAACATCATTTTCGATTTCATTGTTAGGTATGCCAGTTGGTCCTGTGCTGCAACCTGGAGGAAGTGTATTTGTAATTGCATCAGTTGTTAAATCACCAAGGTTTGTTAGGGCTCTTCCATCAATGGCAACGCCAGTATTTATACTGATTGCACCATTGCAAATAATTGTTCCTTCAAAAATAGATGAGTCATTTATGCTTGTTGCTCCATCAATCTTCCAAAATACATTTTTTGCTTGTGCTCCGTTAGTCAAAAGAATTTGAGAATGTGTACTTGTTGAAAATGCACCTGTTATCTGAAGAACAAATACAGCATTTACATTTCCTTTAGCATTTAAGTAAAGTGTATCTGTTAAGAATGTAGCCGCGTTCAGAAGGTAAGTGTGTGGCGTAAGTACCAGGTTGTGACCGAATTCAGCAGGATAGAGCAATTCAATATCAACTGGTAATGTGTTCAAATAAGTATAGGCATTAAACAAATCAACTGCACATGTGGCTGTGGAGCCATCTGCAACAGGGTGAATGGTGCCGGTTACAAATAATGGATTGTACCCCTTTGCTGAATCAGT
>JAZKBX010000295.1:0-21085 GCA_040388455.1 Bacteroidota bacterium | reverse complement strand
GCAAAGTTGGCGGTGGTCCCTAATGTTGGTGCCTGTCCAAAATGTATAGTTGGCATTAAGAGCAAAGTTGCTGCTGTTAATGTATTGAGTAATTTAGTTTTCATATTTGTTAGTTTTAGATTGAATTAATTTCATCTGTCAAAGATGAGCAGCAATGCCATTGTGTTTGTTACACAACTTTTTTAAAAAGTTACATAATTCACATGTGAGGCTTCATGAAAGGATCAATTGTCTTTTTAAATTCGGAAGATGTTTTGTTCGAGAGCTGATTTTCTGATTTCTTTGTAGCGTTGGAATTTCAATGAGTTTTCCTCAATTGATTAAAGATAAATCGCGCAATTTTTTTTCTTGGTGGTAAAAATTATTTTTTATTGTTTACCTGGATGTCCTGTAACTCAATCCCGATCTCATTCACGTCATGATTTATTTTTACTTTAAAACTTTCCCACTTCACTTTCATCTCCTCATTATATTCATCCATTTGCCTTCTCAAATCATTGTTATCTTTTTCTAAAGTTGTTACTTGTCTATACAATTTAGTATTTGAATCAGGTATGCCTTTTATTTCTTTGATCTTGTTTTCATTGATAAGTATTCTCTTTTCAGTTTCAGACTTAAATTTTTTCCACTCATCAACACTTTCGTTTTTCATTATTATCTCAACTTTCGTTGGCACTTTAGTTATTTCTTTTTCGGCTATAAAGCTGTCTTTCGCCATCATTTTTTCTTCCTTAACATGTTCAAAGGCTTCGTCAGTTTTTTGTTCAGGAGATTCACAGGAAACGAAAATCATTAATGAGAAGCAAAATGAAATTATTATTGAGGTGAAATTTGCGGTATTTTTCATTTGTAGATTTTTTATGTTTTTATTTAATTTGAATTTTTTAAACTGGAAGGAGGCTCATTGGCCCATTGCTCCATTGTAAATATTTCCTTGTACGCTTTTGGCTTAATTCCCTGGCTACCACTGAAGGGGTGGTCGAGTAAAATAATTATGAAGAGGAACATCCCAATGAAAGCCCCTAGCAATGCATTAAGTGCCATGTGCATGCGGGTATGTTCAATATCCAACAATGTAGCACAAATAAGAGTTATGAATGCTCCCAAGATCATCGGTAACCACATAGGAGGGGAAATTTCAGTTTCCATAGAGGCCGTACGAAGTCCTCTGTAGGTTGCCAATTCATTTAAGTGGTCGAACATTTCTGCTACCAACTGAATCTGAAACTGATTTTTAGGATTGAGGTGTTCCATTTTATGAAATACCCGGTTAAATGATTCTGGTGTTTTACGGCTTGATTTCATCATTTCCATATTCGGAAACTCGTCATCTATTACATTGAAAACAAAATCAAGATATACGGTCATGAGCTGTTTGGATTCTACAGTGTCGGGATAAAATTTAATATCCCTGTATAAGCCCATGGCCGAACTCCCTTCTTTGCTGACGTTACCCTGTGTTTCATTAAATTGATCCCATACCACAAGAACAACAAAACTGAGTAATAAAGCATAAAAACTTGCAATTGCCAAAAAAAGGAAACCTGTTACTTCATTGTGTGCCCTTAGGATAGTAACCTTTATGTATTTACGAAACAGAAAAGTGATGATCAGGCCAAAAACTGCCCCGAAAGTTATTATTAAAATGAAAAATAATAAAGGTGGTATTTGCAGCATGTAATAGGTAATTGCCATCTTTAGAAATATTTTAGATTTAATTTAAGCTTTTGAATTCTACGCAAATTTGTGCCATTTTAAAGTTATAAGTGTTACATTACTATTGAAATAAGTTACATTATTCACACATTAAGCGGTGCTTGTATTAATAAAACAAAAGCCCTTTTACCCATATTGATGGGTAAATGGGCTTTTATATTTCTGAAAATTTATTGTTGGGAAACCAATCTTCCTGATTGTATTATTTTATTTTTATTGATTATTTTGTAAAAGTAAATGCCTGAAGGGAGATCGCTTGTTTCAATAGTGGTAACTTGTTTCGATACTACACTATTCAAAACCTTCGCTCCTAAAACATTATACAATACCAATTCACAATTATTAATTTGGAAAGCATCATTAAGTTTAATGTTTATTTGATTTGTAAAAGGGTTAGGATAAATAACTACTTCATTTAAATTTCCGCTGACCAAATTATCAATACCTGTTGCCGGACATACAGAAAGTGATGCATCGCTCGATGTGCTTATTGGCGAACAAGTTCCGGTTATAACTACATTGTAGTCAGTTGCAGAATCTGCTGAATCCACAGGGTTGATTGTAAGAGTTGGTAGGGTTACACCTGAGATACTTCCTCCATTGCTTAAATTTGAAGTTCCTTTTCTCCATTGATAAGTAAGGCCTGTTCCTGTAGCTGTTGTCGAAAAACTTACCGAGCTTCCAACACATGCTGTTTGGTCTGTTGGTTGTGCAGTAATTGATGGAGCTGAATTAACTACTAAAGAAACAGAAGCAGATGGTGTTATAGGAGAACATACTCCCGTAATAACCACATTATAATTGGTTGCTGCATTCAACAAAGTAACTGGATTAAAAGTAAGTGTAATTGAATTTGCACCTGAAATGTTTCCGCCATTTACTAAGTTTACAGTTCCTTTTCTCCACTGATAAGTGAGGCCTGTTCCTGTTGCATTAACAGAAAAACTTACCGGGTTTCCGGCACATGCCATTTGGTTAGTAGGTGCCGTGAGAATAGTTGGAACAGCATTAACAGTTAAGGAAGCGTTTGTTGATGTTTGATTAGGTGTAATCGATCCGCTGACAACTACATTATAGTTGGATGCAACATCAGAGAGATTAGCAGGATTAATGCTTAGAATTGCAGAATTTGCACCGGAAATATTTCCTCCGTTGACCAAGTTTACACTTCCTTTTCTCCACTGATAAGTGAGGGCATCGCCATGTGCAATTACTGAAAAAGATACTGAATTACCGGCACAAGTTGTTTTGTTTGCTGGTTGAGTAGTAATATCGGGAGCACCGGATGCGCAACCTGCGGTCATAGTTATATTTGATGCGTTTGTATTTAAAGCCCCGTCAACTGTAAGTGCTCTTCCATTGATTGTAGCACCTTGTAATAAGTCGATAGCACCATAACAAACAAGCGTTCCGTTAAAAATCGAGTAATTGTTTATACTTACAGCGCCATTAACCATCCAGTAAACATTTTTTGCCAGTGCTCCATTGGTCAATATTACTTGTGATCCAACAGTTGTAGAAAAAGCCCCATATGTTTTTATTATAAACACTGCATTGGCATTACCTTGTGCATTCAGGTAAACTGTATCAGTTAGTATTACAGCACCATTCATGATATACGTATGTGGAGTAAGAACTAAGTTACTTCCAAACTGCTGAGGATACAATAGCTCAATATCGCTAGGTAATCCGTTAAGATAATTATAAGCATTTAATAGATCGGCTCCACATTGTACGGTTGAAGGATCGGGGATTGGATGGATAGTACCTGTAACATTCAGCGAACTGAAGCCGGTGGTTAAACCAACGTTTGTTCCAACATCTCCTAAAACGGTTGTTATGCCGGCATTTGCAACTGGTCCATTGGAAGAAAATATGGCATAACATTCTGATGACGCAAGTGCTGGTGCTGATGGTCCAATAAGCAGAGGACTACCACAACCAATAGGTGTATATGCCAATATCCCGTCAACAGTAATTGCTCCTGTGGTTGATAAAGCTCTTCCTTCAAGAGTATCGTTAGTGCTCATTTCAATTGCTCCGTTGTTTGCAATTATAGTTCCTTTCATTACAGTTCCTGCAGCCATGTCTACTGCGCCTTCTATTTTCCAAAATACATTACAGGCAAGTGCGCCATTGATCAATTTGACTTTAGCATTAGCATTTGTTGAAAATGCCCCTTCTATTTTAAAAATAAAAACAGCATTCGGATTTGCTTGTGCATCTAAGATCAAATCCAGGTCCAATGTTGAAGCGCTGGAAATAGAATAAACTCCCGCATTAAGAATTTGACCACCTCCAAGCAAAGGTGCAGGAAAGAAAGTTGGAATGGTACTGTTTAGCTGATTGTAGGCAATTAACAAATCGGAAGCACACTGTGCGCTTACGCCATCTCCATCATGCATCCCACCGTTCACATTTCCGAAAGCGGTGCTGGACCCATTGTTAGTGCCAACATTTCCTGTAAGTTGGGATAGTCCGGTATTGCTCACCGCGCCATCTGTGGAAAAAAGGACGAAATTTGCGGCAGTTCCCAAATTGGGTGCCTGGCCGAAATTTACGTTGGGCATTAAAAACAGTACAACCGCGGTTAATGCATTAAGTAATTTAGTTTTCATATTAATAGGATTTATTTGTGAATTTATTTTTCTTGACAAAGGTGATAAACCGGATACCGATGTGTGTTACATAACTTTTTTAATATGTTACATTATTCACACATTTGCCAGGCATTATGTACAAATACGGATGTAATATTATTTAGGGAAACAAAATTAAATTATCTGGAAAGTAACTAATACCGTAACCAACGTTCCAATACCCAGGAATAGTGCAACAAGCATCCATTTGTATCTTTTCGAATAGGTCTTTTCTTCCATAATTTTAAAAAGGTTCAACAGTGAATAATTGATTTTTTTGAATTGAGTTTCGGTTTTTACTATATAATCAGATGCTCCATGTTTAAAAGATTCAAGCGCAATATCAATATGGTCGTCACATGTTAACATAATGACATTTGTTTCATCGTTCTCTTTTTTTATCCAATCTAAAATTTTAATTCCATCATCGGCATCAGAATCCTTGCTGTCCAGGTAATAATCAAGAATTACAAATTCTGGCATCACCTGTAGAAATCTCCTCATGCACTTTTCCCCTGTTTCAAATAAATAAACCTTGATAAGCATGTTTTTAAAAATATTCTCTATATCCGCCTTTAAGGCTAGGGAAAAGACTTTATTGTCATCGACAATAAAAATATTTATTGGCTTTTTCATCTTCCGGATTTTAGATTGTTGTATCGTAGTTGAATAACTTGGTTTTAATGGTATTTTAAAAAGTAAAACTGTGAGATTAGTGAATTTTTAGAAAATATTGAATGAATATCTGAGCAAATATGTTTAGACATTAGCAAAACATTTTCTTCACAATTAAAAGTTTATTTAAGAAGTGAAGGTTCAAATATTTGAATTGCAATAATTCCTCCAACAAGTAATGCTATACACAATGATAATCCTGCAAGAAGGAATTTATATTTTGTTGTATCAGCTTTCGCCTCCATTACTTTAAAAAGATTAAATAATGAGTAATTTATTTTTCTGAATTTTGTTTCGGTTTTTACAACATAGTCTGAAGCTCCGTGCTTAAATGACTTTAGGGCAATATCACAATGGTCATCGCTTGTTAGAATAATAACATTAGTTTCAGGGTTTTCTTTTTTTATCCAGTCTAAAACCTGAATTCCATTTGCAGCATCAGGATATTTACTATTAAGGTGATAATCAATAATTACTACCTCTGGTTTTTCTTCTTTAAATTTATCCATACAAGTTTCGCCTGTTTCAAATGAATGAATCTTAATTTGTTTGTTTGGGAATGAACTTTCTATATCCGCTTTTAAAGCGTGAGCGAATAATTTATTGTCTTCTACAATAAAAATGTTGGTTTGGTTTTTAGTTTTCATAGTTTTCAGTTTTTTGTCATTTTTTATTTATAAATAAATGGTTCCTTTTTTTTAGTAAAATCACAATGTTAAACCCTGGGTTCGAAAGCCGAAGTGGGCCGATTAAAAATTTCTTTTACTATTTGCTCTACTTTGTTAAAAGCCGTTTGATCTTTATGAACATACGTGCAACCATATTGTTTGACCGCTTCTGTAATATCGTTGAAGTTTTTCTGAATGCTTAACACAATGATTTCTGTTTTGGGCTTGAGGATCTTTATACTTTTTATTATTTCAAGTCCGTTATTTGCCTCCTCATATTTAGAATTCAAAAAATAATCCATTATCACTATGCTTGGGTTACGATGCATTTCAAGTAAACACATTTCTCCGATTCGAAAAGTTTTTATTTCTTTTATTTTGGGGAATCGGTTTTTTATAAATGTATTTAATGATTTCCCATATATTTCATTGTCCTCCACAATAAAAATAATTTTTGTTTTCGGAATTATTATTTTGAAAAAATTACTGAACATGATAGTTTGTTTTTTAGATATTTAATTTCTCTTTTTCTACTTCTTCTATAGCCTTTTTGCATATTGAATTAAGCTCCAAATTAAGTGCACGTATTTTTTCGATATCTCCGGTTATTGATCCTAAATCTTCCATTTCCTTCAAAATTGGCTCAAGGCTATATATACCCATTATGGAAACAGTAGACTTCATTGTGTGCGCTACACTCTTTATTATAGCATGGTTTGCTTTTGTTACCGCCTCGTTAATAGAAATTAGTTCCTCTGGAATTTGATCGAGAAAAGCATCCATTATTCCTAATATCAGATTTTTTTTTCCGCCCATCATCTCAGAAAGGTAGCTGAAGTCGCATGTGTTTTTTCTGCCCATTTCAGATTCGTTGTTGTCCATTTTATTTAGAATTTAGCGTTAAATCATAAATTTTTTCAAAAAGCATTTTTACATTTATTGGTTTCGAAATATAATCGTTCATACCTAAGCTTAAGCATCTTTCTTTTTCACCTGCCATTGCATGGGCGGTCATTGCAATAATTGGGATGTTATTTTTTATTACATTCCGAATAATTGTCGCTGCTTCATACCCATTCATAACTGGCATTTCCATATCCATCAGAATAATATCAAAATTGTTTTCTTTAAGTTTTTCAATGCATACACTACCGTTTTCTGCGACCTGTACTTTCAATCTGTATTCTGAAAACAGGCTCAAAATCAATTTTACATTCAACTGGTTGTCTTCAACCAGGAGGATGTTTAATTTGATCAGGTCTTCCATGTTGTATTTTTTTTCTGAACTCTCCGGTACCTGAGGTGCTTCCTCTGATTTTTTGTATGAAATGTAAAATGAAAAGGTAGAGCCCACCTTAAGCTCACTTTTAACGGATAACTTGCCACCTTGAAGTTCAACTAACTGTTTTGCTATACTTAAGCCTAGCCCTGTACCACCGTATTTTCTTGTTGTATGCGATTCTGCCTGGCGGAACCGCTCGAATATATGATCAAGTTTATTCTCAGGTATTCCAATTCCTGTGTCTTTCACTGAAAATTCCAACGAAGTATTACTTTTCTCATTTTTTAAAATTTTAACATTTACCTGTACTTTTCCTTTTTGTGTGAACTTAATTGCATTTCCTGTCAGGTTTATTATTATTTGAATAAGACGGGTTGGATCACCAAGCAAACTTTTTGGAACATTATCATTACAAAGGAATTCTAATTCAAGATTTTTTTCTTTTGCTTTTCCCATCAGCATGACATTTAGTGATTTGAAAATTTCTCTAACGCTAAAAGAATGTTCTTCAAAGGTCATCATACCTGCTTCAATTTTAGAAATGTCAAGAATATCATTAATAATAGTTAACAGATTTTCTCCGGCTAATTTTATTGTTTTGACATACTCCCTTTCTTTTTCTTCGAGATTGCTTTTGGATAATATATCTGAAAAGCCAATAATAGCATTCATTGGTGTACGAATTTCATGACTCATATTGGCTAGAAATGCTTCTTTCAATTTAGTTGACTCTTCTGCTTTTTCCTTCGCTTCACTGTAATCTTCGAGGATATTAAGAACAGCTCGATGAGTGTTTTCCATATTAATTTTTTCTTCGCTGTAATCATCCAGTATATTCAATAACGCTCGCTGACTGTCTTCTGAATGATATTTTTCCTCAGAATAATCATCTAAAATATTTAACAGTGCTTTTTCGGTATTCTGAAGATCAATGTTTTCTTCAGAAACAAGTCCCTCGGCTCTTACCTGAGTTTTTATAATTTCCTCCGCCTTGTTATTTGATTTGATATTTGAAGATGCCTCCATTTGGGCTTAAGTTAGAACTGTTTGATTAATATTTTTTAAAGTTTACTTTTTAGTACTTCAATTTCCTTTTTTAATTCTATCATTTTTAATTCCCGTCCAACAGTTAATTTTCTGAATCTTTCCAATTCTTCTATTCTCATTAATTCTTTTTCTCGTCCTGCAATTTCTCTTTCTGCTAATTGTTTTTGCTCAGTAATATCCCTTGCCACGACAACCGCACCAAGTACATTCCCTCTATCATCTTTATAAACAGATCCGTTGAATAATACATCAGTAAGTTTTCCATTCTTGTGACGAAGTGTAAGAGGAGAATCGGCAACTGAGCCTTTTGCAAAAACTTCCTGGTAAACTTCACGAGCCTTTTGTGGCTCAGTGAAATAATCGAAGAAGTCAGAACCGATCAATTTTTCCCTTTCTATACCTGTAATATTCACTGTGGCTTCATTCATGTCCGTGATCTTTCCCGCGGTACTTATTGTAACCAAGGGGTCGAGACTGGCTTCGATAAGACTCAATGAATATTTTGAAAGTAATTTTTGGGCTGTAACATCTCTTGCTACAATCACAACTCCCAATACGTTTCCTCTGTCATCCTTGTAAACAGATCCGTTAAATAATACATCAGTTAGCTTACCTTCCTTATGGCGAAGTGTTAGCGGAGAATCGGCAACTGATCCTTTTGCGAATACTTCCTGATATACTTCACGGGCTTTTTGGGGTTCAGTGAAATAATCAAAGAAGTCGGAACCAATAAGTTTCCCACGTTCCAGGCCGGTAATGTTTACCAGAGCCTCATTCATATCTGTGATCTTACCTTCTGTGCTTATAGTGACCAATGGGTCAAGGCTGGCTTCAATAAGACTGAGTGAATATTGAGAAGCTAATTTTACTGAGTAACTAAATGCTTCAAGTTCTTTATTTGCTATTTCCCGTTTTTCCTTCTCTTTGTTTTGAAAATCAAGTTCTATGTCGGCAATTACCAGCTCAGCTGCACGTTTTTCTTTTTCTCCTGTTTGAAATATTAGTTCTTTGTTGGCAATGAATAATTCTGCGGCCCTTTTTTCTTTCTCATCGTTTTGAAAAGCAAGTTCTTCGTTGGCTATGATCAACTCCGCTGCACGTTTTTCTTTTACTTCATTTTGAAATGCAAGTTCTTCATTGGCTATTACTAATTCTGCAGCACGTTTTTCTTTTTCATCGTTTTGAAATGCAAGTTCTTTGTTGGCGATAGCTAACTCCGCTGCACGTTTTTCTTTCTCATCGTTCTGGAATGCAAGTTCTTTATTTGCAACTACTAATTCTGCAGCTCTTCTTCCTTTTACTTCGTTTTGAAATGCAAGTTCTTTATTGGCAATGTCTAGTTCGGCAGCGCGTTTTTCTTTCTCATCATTTTGAAAAGCAAGTTCTTTGTTAGCAATGTCTAATTCGGCAGCTCGTTTTTCTTTTTCATCGTTTTGAAATTCAAGTTCTTTGTTGGCAACGACTAATTCAGCTGCACGTTTTTCTTTTTCATCGTTTTGAAAAAGAAGTTCTTTATTAGCAATGATCAATTCTTCTGCCCGTTTTTCTTTCTCATCATTTTGGAAGGCAAGTTCCTTGTTGGCTATGCTTAATTCCGCTGCCCTTTTTTCTTTCTCATCATTTTGAAACGCAAGTTCTTTGTTGGCAATTCGTAATTCTATAGCCCATTTTTGTTCGGCAACATCTCTAGCTACAATTACAACTCCCAACACATTTCCTCTTTCATCTTTATAAACCGATCCATTAAATAATACTTCGGTCAACTTACCACCTTTATGTCGAAGCGTTAATGGAGAATCTGCAACGGATCCTTTTGCAAACACTACCTGATAAACTTCACGAGCCTTTTGAGGTTCTGTAAAATAATCGAAGAAGTCGGTGCCGGTTAATTTTTCACGAGTGATACCTGTAATGTTCGCCAATGCCTCATTCATATCCGTGATCTTACCTTCGGTATTGATCGTAACCAATGGATCAAGGCTGGCTTCTATTAAACTACGCGCATAATCAGAAGACTGTTTCTGGGCATCGGAACCATTATTAGGGGTTTTATCATTCTGCGCTTTGGTTGGTTTATCTTTTTTGGGAGTTTTCATTATATTGAATATTATGTTTTTCCTGCGAAATAATATTTTGATTTAGCATCTAATCAAAATATTATTTTTTGATTTTTTGTAGTATTAACATATCTGTTGATACAAAGGTGGGAACACGAATTTTGATAAGTGTTACACAACTTTGCTAATAATTTATATTATTCACACATTTATTTCCGTTTTATGAACGTGTAACAAAAAAAAGAGCGCTCTGATCCTTATCAGAGCGCTCTTTTTTATAGTTTTATTTTTTATTGCTTAACAATAGTGTTTCCTGCCATAACAACTGCACCTATTCTTGCTAATCCTCTTCCATCAAGTGTAGCACCTGTATTAAAAGTAATTGATTGCATTACCATAACCGTTCCTTTAAAAACAGACGTGGTTCCAAACGTTGCAGAACTGCCTACTTGCCAAAAAATATTGGAAGCTGACGCTCCACCGCTTAGGATAACTTTACGCCCTGATGTTGTTGTAAGTGTAGAGGCGATCTGAATAATAAAGACAGCATTTGGATTTCCTTTTGCATCAAAGGTAAGGTCACCCGAAGATATAGCAAGTGATGATGTTGATTTATAAAGCCCCGGTGTAAGTGTTAATCCGCCAATGTTTCCGGACAATGTTACTATGTCAGTACTTGTTCTTCCGGCTGCATCATTGTATGCCGCAGTTAAATCAAGTTTTGCCTGAGTAGCGATATTGTTATTGACATGTTGTGTACCAATCAAAATTCCGGGAGGAAATCCGCCTACTGAAGTTCCTGGACTCAACGCAAGGTCACCGGTAATGTTAGTTGCACCTGTATTGCTAATTGCCGAGCCTGCAAGTATTGCTATTACTGAGGTGCCGTTTAACGACACAGCCGTTTGAATTGTTGTTTGCAATGGGATTTCGGTCGGATTTGACGGGTTAGTTGGGGTAGCATCCTCTTTTTTGCATGCCGAAATTAAAACAACCGATACTATTGCAAGGGTTGTTAATAGTTTAGTAGTTCTCATTTTTTTTCTTTTTTTATTTTCCGCTACTGGCGGACAGATGTGAATTATTTTTCACGTTGCAAAGTTGCATAGCAAGGCGTAAATAAGTATTACATAACTTTAGGAAAGAGTTATATAATTCACACTTTTAGATGTTGTTTAAATGGTGAATTTGTTTTTCTTCGTATCAATTCTATTGGTATTTACCAATCCCAAACAATTAACTCTTTCTCTTTAGAATTAATACCTAAATGTTTTTTAATATGTGCTTTCAAATGTGTAAATGTATTCCGGTTCTTAACAACGTAATCGGATGCGCCCAGTTTGAGGCTGTTTGTGGCAACTTCTACTGACTCCAAAGCAGATAACATAATAACCTGCGTATTTGGTAATGTTTCTTTAATTTTAATTAACGTTTGAAGTCCGTCCAAAGCCTTTTCATGCGGGATGGTTAAAATATAGTCGAGAATAATTACGTCTGGATTCAAAGATAATTTTTCAATACAAGCCTGTGATGTAAGGAATGTTATGATTTTCAGTTTAGGATTTTGGCAAAATTCAAATTCTAACGATTTCAAATATAAAGGGTCATCATCAACAAGGAATATGATAATTTCCTTATGATCAGAAACAATATTAGTTTTCATTTCAACTAGATCAGGATTATGTAATTGATTTTGTGTTTTAGGTTTCATGCTAATCAAAGATTAAATTGTAATTGATTCGCTTTAAATTATTGTTGGTGATAACTTCAAAAGGGCTTTATAATTGTTAATAATCCAAATCCATTTTCAGCAGAAGGTTAATTTGACCATTCTACTTTTATTGAACCTGTTATTTTTTTATTTTATGTCTTGTAAATAAACTGGTGATAAGGATGCAAAGATGATCATCATAATTGAGAAGAGGCTTACACAACTTTTTAAATAAGTTGTATAATTCACATGTTTAAAAAAGTGATGTGCTAGTTTTAGCAAACATAGTTTTAAATATTGTAATCTTACTTATTGATCTAGTCGTGTTTGTGATGGATTTCTTTTTTTGCAATTTTGGTGGGAGGTACATCTCCTGAATACATTTTGGCATAGGTAGCAGTGAACTCCGCGCCAAAAAACATTATCATAGAAGAATACGACACCCATAACAGAATTAGTATTATAGATCCGGCAGCCCCATAAACTGAGGCAGGGTCTGTTTTGCCAAAATAAAACGCCAAGGCTGTTTTGCCAATGGTAAATAGTAAGCCTGTGACCAAAGAGCCTAACCAAACATGTTCCCATTTTATTTTAGCATCGGGTAAAATTTTAAACATTAGACCAAAGAGAACGGATATCACAACAAGTGAAAGAATAAAATTGAGAATATTAAACACTATAACAACAAACCCTGACGCTTCAACTGAGATCCAGCTGCTCATCGCCACTAATGCGGCAGAAACAACTAAGGAAATCAGCAGCAAAAATGCTATGGCTAAAATTAATCCGAAAGAAAAAAGTCTGGCTTTTAGGATTGGTAAAATTCCTTTTTTAACAACAACTTTTACCTGCCAGATTTCATTTAATGTTTTTTGTAATTCTACAAATACACCAGTTGCCCCTACCAGTAATATAACAAAGCCTATTATTGAACCCCAAATGGTAGATTGGGATTCTCCCGCTTTTGTTAACATTCCTTTAATTTGCTCTGCGGTATCAGCCCCCATAGTGCTGGAGACTTGATCAAATATGTTTTGATGAACCGCTTCTTTACTAAAAAAATATCCTGTTATAGTAATGATAAGCACTAATAATCCAGGTATGCTGAAGATAGAATAATAGGCAATGATAGCGCTTTGCCTGAAAGGATCTTTTTTATTCCATTCTTTAAAAGTAATCTTAAATATTTTTCCTAAATCTCTAATTTTAAATTTCATATCGAACAAAACAATTCAGATTTTATTTTATTTTTTCATAATTTTTAATTCGCAAATCTGATAAGCTCCTTATTAAACTTCACCGTTTCTTCTAAAAATAAGGCGTGTCCACTATTTTCGAATGGGATTATATATGAATTTGTTAAATGTAGTTTCATTTGTTCGGCCATTTGAAATGCGCATATTTTATCTTTTTTTCCATGCATGATTAATGTTGGTATCGAAATTGCGGCTAAATCATTTCTTAGGTCCATATCTCTTAAAGCAATTAAACTTTGTGCCATGGCATGAGATGATGAGCTTAATCCAATGCTATATAGCCAGGCATTGATCCCTGGACTTAATGAAGTCTCTGTGGCTGAAAATATTTTTCCCACATTCGTTAAAAGTTGGGGCCTGTCCCTGTAATTTAATTCAATTAATTCATTTACTTCTGGTATGCTAAGATTATATGAGTAATCAATGCGTTGCGTCCATATGGGAGCCGCAGCTCCAAATAATGCAAGTTTAGATACATGTGCGCCCGCATCTGTTGATGCAAAACGGATTGCGATAGCCCCACCCATTGAAAAACCTCCTAACACCGCACCCGTAATATCGAGTTTGCACAGCACTTTTTTAATATCATTGGCGTAAATATCATAATTATACTCACCAAAAGGTTTATCAGATTTACCAAACCCTCTTAAGGTAATGCCAATAACTCGAAAATTATTATTAACTAAATCGTTGTACTGATATTCATACATCTCATCACTTAATGGCCAACCATGCAATAAAACGATTGGCCTTCCTTCACCAGCATCAGTTATATGAAGACGAACATTTGGTTCTACTTCTATATATTCTTCCCGAACCAACCTGGAAACAAGGATCAAATGCGGTTCTGTAATGTTTTTCTCTGCGTGGTTCTCTGTATATTTTTTTGAAATTTCCATTTTTTTGAATATATGTTTTTGAAATAAAATTTCGTTCTTATTTCAAAAAAAATGATTGCTGGGTATTCAACATCGTTATGTTTTTATATAGCACAAAGGTGAAGACCATACTTTCAATAAGTATTGCATAACTTTTGAATTAAGTTACATGATTCACACATTGCAGAATTGACGTCATTTAATTGTATAAATTAGAAAGACGAAAAAAACTTACATGGGGATGGTTTTGAAAATATTTTGAACACAGAGTTAAATTAGGTCCATATTTATCTTAATAACTATATTTGCAACACCATACTTGTGGTGATTTCAATGCAAAAAATCATGCGAATATCCAAAGCAATACGAATTTTAGGTTATTTTCTTTTGTTTTTTATTGGTCTTTTTATAATTGTTGGAGTTTTACTCAATGTTTATTTCAATAAAAAATTAATCGAGAATGTTAAAGAACGGATATCCGAATCTTCTTATGGTAAATATGTTTTATCGGTGGATAGATTAAGCATTAATATATTAACCTATACAATAACAGTTAATAATCTGATAATTGCACCTTCAAAACTGGAGAGCAGCCCAAAAGCTCAATATATTTTTAAAGCAAAAGTTTTGAGGATTATTGATTTTTCGATAATACCTTATTTGAAAGGTCGTGATCTTTTGATAAGCAGAGTTGAATTTGAAGAGCCTCAGATATCTATATTTCAGGGCTCTAGCCGAATTCCTGTGAAAGAAAAAACGGATCCGGATGATAACCTTTCAATATATACAGCCTTTTCAAAAATGCTTAATTCCATTTCAGTTGATCATATTGATATAACGAATTCCAAGTTCAATATTTATAAAAATGGAACTGATACATTATCTGTGTTTTCTACCAATGATAATAGCATATCTATTAAAAAATTTAGTGTAAACCCTGAAACTGATAGTCAGAACAGATTGTTTTTTGCCGAAAAATTTGAAATGGTAATGAATCAGTTTTCTTATCACCTTGGAAGTGGTTTATACTCTTTATATGGGAAAAGTTTATCTACATCTTATATTGATTCAACACTAATAGTAGATTCGTTGCAACTTATTCCAAATTTCAGTAAGAAAGAGTTCGCTGATGAGGCTGGCCAGCAGATAAGCAGGGCGAAAATTACTTTGGCAAAGGTTAGTTGTAAAAAGATGGATGTCAAATCTTTTTTTGAATATAATTCTCTTATTATTAACAAAGTTGATATTGCGGGAGGTATTATTGATATTTATAGGGATAATACATTGCCATTAAAGCATATTGAGCGCCCACCTTTTCAGGCCATGGTAAAAGGACTTCCATTTTTTGTGTCAGTAGATTCTATTGAAATGAAAAATGCTGAACTGAAATTTGAGGTGTTAAATCCTGGCGCATTATCAACTGGAAAAGTTACTGTAAATAAAATGAATGCAATTATTACCGGGGTGAAAAATGATACTTTATACTATACAAATGATCAGAGTATTAAAGCCGTTGTGAACGGATTTGTTTTCAATCAGGGAAAGTTTAATGAAACTTATACATTTCCTTTAAAAGCTACAAAGGAATTCTTTTATTGTTCCGGAAGTATGTCATCGATGTCTATGGTTTCTTTCAATCCTATTATCGAACCGGCAAAACATATATCAATTAAATCAGGACAACTGGACTCTTTAAGCTTTTCGTTTGTTGCGGATGAAAATTCAGCCAATGGAACAATGAAATTCAGGTATCACGATCTTAAAATAGAAGTGATGAATAAAGAGGGTGAGAAAAATGGATTTAAAGAAAAGATAAAAACATTTCTGGCGAATAAATTAATTATAAAAGACAGTAATCCTGATAAAGATGGCCATGTCAGAATGTCCAGGATTTATATGAAGCGCAATCCATATAGAGCATTTATATTTTATTCAATGCAATCTGTTCTCAGCGGAATTCAACCTGCTATTGAAGGTAAGGGAAGGTGATATTGATTTAGTACAAAGTAATTCAGTACTTTGAATATATTTAATTCGATTTCCTTGGTATCCGAGCTCACTTCAAGAAATTATTACTTCCAAGGCACATGTTAAATGCATTGCACAAATTCATTGGAGTATAGGACACAATTTAAAACGATACATATTACAACCAATTGTCGTTTTTTTTTTCAAACATTTTATGGTCTATCCGCTTAATTTCCTAAAGTAAAAATAATATTAACTTAATGTAAAAGCCATATTGCAAAACTACTTTAGCAGAGTTATTCAAATGCTAAAATGACAAATTCTAATTTTAAAATATTAGTTATAGCTACTGACGAAGAATTTCTGTCGGAGGCCAGCGTTGCATTGAAAACGGAAGGTTTTGTAGTAATAACATCGACCAAATCGCGGGAAGCAATTCAACTTGCAACTGATGAACTTCCTCAACTTGTTCTACTTGATTTGCTGATGCCCGAGTTGGACGGTATTGATATTTGCCTTGAGATAAGGCACAAGCCGGAATTAATTAGTACACTTATTGTTTTTTATACCGAACGTAATGAGGATTATTCTCAGATAGCTGCTTTTAATGCAGGAGCGGATGATTACATTATAAAACCTACAAAAATGCGGGTCTTGATAAGTCGGCTAAAAGCATTGCTAAAACGGCATCCGGCAAATCTGGAAAAAGTAATTAAAAATGATTCTATCGGTTTGATTATAGATCGTGATCGTTACCTGATTTTTAAGGATGGTAAAGAAATAATTTTACCACGTAAAGAATTTGAGCTCCTTTCTTTGCTATCTGCATCACCACGGAAAGTGTTTACACGGGATGAAATTTCGCAATTAATTTGGGGGTATGAATTTGTCGCAAAGAATAGAACTATTGATGTTCACATACTTAAAATTCGCGAAAAATTGGGCGATAAATACATTAAAACAATAAAGGGAATTGGATACTGTTTAGAAGGATAATTTTCTCGAAATTAGGGGGGCAATAGTAAATCAAGGAAATCCCTATATCCAATAAACATACTTTAATTAAAAAAGGAGGCCTCGGATTTTTTTAATTATTACAAACTATTATAATTTTTTTGGTTACTGATTTTTCCATTTTCATCCCACATGGTCCAGGTGTCTGTTTTTTGTCCCATCGCATAAATCATTTCGTAACGTTTCATTCCAGTATTATCCCATACCAACCAAACGCCATTTTTCTTCCCGGATACATAATACGCCTCAGCTATCTTGTGGCCAGCTTCATCCCAGCGCAGCCATTGTCCATTTTTTTCATTGTCAGTGAAAGAACCAGTTTCCATTATCGCCCCATTTTCATAGTAGTAGGTCACGGCCCCGTTTGCTTTACCCTCAGTAATATCAAATACAGATTTCTTGTTTCCAGATTCTAAATAAGCGGTATACGATCCTGTATATAAACTTCCGTTATCTGAATAATATAAACCATCTTTTAAAATTATATTTTGAGCCGACACTCCTAAAGTCAATGTGAGACTTACAATGAGTAATAAAATGATTTTTTTCATAGCCTTAATGTTTTAACAATTACAATTTCTTATACAAAGTTATGAAGACTGTTAAAAAGAAAGAAGCAAAATCACATAATTCTGCCGCAATGTTAAGTTAATGTAAAGTTAATATTGTGGATTTAAGGATTTGGTAGCAAAAAAATAGCAAAAAAGCCTCCCTAACACAGGTTAGGCGAGGCTTTAATAGTAGAGGGGGGTATTTATTTAGATTCTAATTCGATAACAATTGCAGTATATGAATAGGATTCAATGTTAACTTTTGCATCATTATATGAAACAAAAGTGACAAATGCTTCTGTTTTTGTTGAATTTACACTTGTTAAAAAATTTCCATTTAAGTCGGTGTAGATAACTTTATTGTCAATTTTGATTTCGGCTCCTGCAATTTCTTCTCCACTTACTTTATCAACTACCTTGCCTGAAATCAGTTTTGTATTGTCTTTTTCCTTAATGTTAGTGTTGTTTCCTGCAATTGCAACACTTGTTATTAAGATTGCAATAAAAGTGATAATGTGCGTTTTCATTTGCGTAGATTTTATACATCAAAGCTACGTTAGATTACAGGATAGGGTGTTACCCTGATTTTAAGAGTATATGAATATTATGTTAACAAAGTAAACTTTGCGTTAACAGTAATTCAGGAAATAATGAAACTCTATTTTTGCTCAGTGTACATTGTCCAGCTCTGGTTTAAATACGGGCATATTTAAACGAATCATGCCATTTAAAATCCAGGATATATATTTTTGTGCGATAATGGTTCGCAATTATAGTGTCTATTATGTGTTCTGTAATGTCTGGATAATAAACAGGAATTACTTTACCATAAGCAATCCAGTCTTTTATTATCCAATGATGTTTCTTTTTTAGACTTTTTATTACCGGCACGCCCATTTTTTTCAATGCAGCAGCATTACATTGTTGTTCATATTGTGTTTTCATTGGAATAACCAATAACTTTTTTCTGAGGTATAAAGCCTCGGCAGGAGTTTCAAATCCTGCTCCACACAATACCCCTATAGAAGTAGCAAGACTTTTAATAAATAGCTCATTATTGATCGGTTGAATTGTGACATTGTCTTCTTTGATGAGTTTTGTATTATGTTTACTAAATACATCCCATTTCACATTTTTGAATTGTTTTAAATTTTTGAGCAGACGTTCGTCATCATAGGCAGGTAAATAAACTGTGTAGTGTTCTTGTTTGGTGGGTTTTAGCTCACGGATCTCATTCCGGATAACCGGGGTGAAAATGTTTTTATCAAAATTAGAAAAGTGAAAACCATATTGGGCTGTTGATGGTGCATAATATTTTAATATAGTCCTTCCCAAAGCATCTTTTTTAATTGGTTTAGGGGCGTTTTTAGAAAGTACCGCACTTTGGTGGCTAAGTGCAATACATTGTATTTTTTTTTGTTTGCATGCCCAGGCTGTCACCGGTTCAAAATCATTTATAATTAAGTCGTATTGCTCAATGGGTATTTTGTCGATATCTTTCAACAACTCTCTCATATCCATTTTCAAATACGTACTTACAATATCTACTCCACCATTTTTGCCAAATACAAAACTCAATCCTTTAAATTGATACTTGATAGGGAAGGGTAAAATAAGATCCGCCTGTATTCCACTTACTAAAATATCGACTTCACCTTTCTTTTGAAGTATTGGGATAATATCTCTTGCACGGCTCAAATGTCCGTTGCCAGTTCCCTGTATGGCATATAATATTTTCATCCTTTTAAAATGTTAAATTCCTGAATTAAATTTTCAAACAACTGACTATTGTTTAACGACACATGTTGAGGTTCATTGAGATCAACTGATTTTGCAAATTCATCTTCATGATATTTGTAAATGCTCCATTCCCCTTCATTATATTCAAGAGCTGTCAAATTTTCAATCCAATCACCTGAATTCAAATACATTATTGAACCAACATCGTTTTTTATTTCCCGTATTTCTGGTTGATGGATGTGGCCGCATACAACATAGTCAAACTCGTTCGAGATCCCTATATCAGCCGCTGTTTGTTCAAAAGCATTAACAAATTTCACCGCGCCTTTCACGCTGTTCTTTATTTTTTTTGAAAGTGATATTTTCCCTTTTCCCATTTTTTGAGAAATAAAATTTACCGCCCTGTTGATCAAAATTAATAGATCATAGCCTTGAGCTCCCAGTTTTGCAAGCCATTTGGCATGTTGCATTGTTACATCAAATACGTCTCCATGAAAAATCCATGCTTTACGTCCATCTAATTTTAATACTACTTTATTTACAATTTTTAGTGATCCCATTTTAAAACCCACAAACCTCCTTAACATTTCATCATGGTTTCCTGTAACATAATATACTTTTACATCTTTTGCAATTAAACCTGTGATATGTTTAATTACTTGCATATGGCTTGCAGGCCAATAGCGTTTGTTGAATTGCCAGATGTCAATAATATCTCCATTAAGTATCAATTTTTTAGGTTTGATGCTTTTTAAATATTGTAATAATTCTTTAGCGTGACAACCGTAAGTTCCCAAGTGAACATCTGATATCACAACTACTTCCACGTCTCTTTTTTTTATTTTCATATATTTTTTATATCACAACTTTATGTTTATCATTTTAATTCTATAAAAAATGAGACCGTTAATTTCATGATTGCTTATCTTCAGATTTTTTTTAGAAACGAAGGCCCAATACAGAGATATCATCCGTTTGTGCATTGTTTTTTTTCCAATCGTTGAATGTTGTTGTGAGAAATGTTTTTTGAATTTCTGCTGGCAATGAATGTATGTTAGTTAAGTATTCATAAAATGTTTTTATAGATATTTTCTTATTTCGCTTACCTCCGAACTGATCCTGAAAACCATCTGATGCCATATATACCATTGAGTTTTCTGGTAAAAATAATTTGTGTTCATTGTATAGACGGTTCTTTTCAATTTGCCACCCACCTACCGGATAATTATGTCCTTTAATTACTTGTATTCCTTGATCGTTAACAATAATGACTCTGCCTCTGGCACCGGAAAAGCGCAGTTCTCTGGTATTACTATTAAATGCAGCAAGTGAAATTTCCATCCAATCGTTATTTACTTCCTGCTCTGTAAACATGTGGAATGCTTCTATCCATTTTTTGTCTATTTCTTGAAGCATTTTTCCAAGGTCATCATAATTTTTCCCTAACACCACATAATTAAGGTAACTGATGCCAAGAACTGATAACATTGCGCCTGATACACCATGCCCTGTGCAATCGGCAAGAGCGAAAACGACCCATTCATTTTTTTGAGCTATCCAGTAAAAATCTCCACCAATAATATTTTGAGGTTGATAAATGACAAAATATTCATTAAAAATGCGTTCGAAATGTCTCATTTGTGGAAGGAGAGCTTGCTGAATTGTAGCTGCATAGGAAACGCTATCCAACATATCTTTATTCATTCCATATAACTGGAGATATTTTTTGTGAAGTTCAGATGCATCGATGTGGTCAACTAATTGAATGTGCTCGTCTGCGAAGTGTGAGATCATAATTATTTTTTTTCAAAATTAACGTGTACTGTTGAGTTGAATGTTAAATTGAAATTATTATTTCGTAAATAATTAGAGAAACTTAATTG
>JAZKBX010000294.1:0-8701 GCA_040388455.1 Bacteroidota bacterium | reverse complement strand
CTTGAAAAATTTTTACCAAGCGTATCCATTCTTAAAGATCTGGAAGCTCCACCATCCAAGGCCTGGTGACACATAAAATTAAGTGATTCAATGGCATCCCATTCATACCGTATTACAGGGCCTTTGATAAGATCTTTGAAATGCCTTTTTACTTTTTCGGCAGTAATTTTTTCTTTAAGAACAGCATAAAACTCAGGTGATCTCGCCATAAGGCCAATGTTGCAAACATCATTTTTGTCGCCAGAGCGCGCACTTGCTATTTCAATTAATTTTATTTTTTTCATCTTAAAATGATTACACTGATTTATTTGTAAAAAGCAACAGAAAAATTTTGCCACAGATTTCACAGATTCTTAGATTAATTTTTAAAAAAAATATTTCTAATTTAAAAAACTGAGACTCTATGTAATTTGTGAAATCTGTGGCAAAATTTATTAGGCCACGTTTTATACCATTCAACTTTCAATTATCTCCACTTTTTCTTTCACCCATTCTCGTGGAATTAAAGTAGGCCAAAGGCTCAACATAATTCTATCTGTTTTGCCCCAGCCGGGAATGCCGATTAACCCTGGAGGTCCGTTCAGACCCAAACAAATAACAGATTGCATGCACAGCTTTCCGGTACGGAGATCATTGTGTTTTATTGCTAGTCGAACTCCTATTTCATTTATTTCATCCAGAGTTTCTTTTGGAGGAAGAGGCGCTGCAGCTCCATGAATTCCGTTGATACCGATTAATGAAAATTCTGACCTTTCAATTTTAACAGGCAGCGTTGCCCAAATTTCTTTTACTGTTTCGATAAATCGTGTAGCTTTTTCATACGCATAGGGCCACGAAAAGAAAAAGAACTGGTCACTCATATACCCTTCCATTTGTCCGATACTCAATTTCAATTTCTCCGGACGTGGTTTTCCTTTTATACCGGAAAATTGCACTTTATTTGTTGAGAGCTCTTCAATTTTAACACTTGTAAAATCAACAATTACATCGGGTGTTATATAATTAGCTGGGTCGTGAATTTCATAAATGAGTTGTTCGCGTATGGTGTTGCGGCTAACTTTTCCTCCCTGGCTTTCCAGTTTTGAAAACACTGCAGTACCATCTTCAAATACTTCTGCAATAGGGTATCCCAAATTACTGATAGAATAATCCATTGGCCATTCGGCATACGAATTACCACCGGAGGCTTGTCCTCCGCATTCTAATAAATGTCCGACAGCAATGCCTGAAGCTAATTTATCCAGATCATTTTGCGTTAAGTCTTCGCCAATTTTCCATTTAAAATGATGGATCAAAATGCCTAAAGTAAGGCATGGATCTGCAACTCTACCTGCAAGGATAAGATCAGCGCCTTTGTCAAGAGCTTCTGCAATAGAATGAGCCCCGGTATAAACGTTAGCATGTGTTATTTCAAAACTTGAACTTGAGAATCGTTTACCGTTATCAATGTTTTCTAATGCAAGCCCAGACTGTTGCATTTCTTGTAATTGAGGCAACAAATTGTCACCCGTGATGATGGCAATTTTAATTCCTTTAATACCTTGCTTTTCTAATAATGCAGCCACTTTTTTTGCTGCAATTTCCGGATTTAATCCTCCTGAATTAGTTATGATCTTTAAACCATTCTTAAATGCAATGGGGAAGAGTGTATATGCCATTGACTCAATGTCACGGGCATATCCAAGCGTTTCATCTTTTAATTTATCTTTCTGAAGAATAGAAAGCGTAAGCTCAGCCAAAGAATCGATCACCAGATAATCAGCGCCTTTCTCTTTTGCGATCTGAATAGCAGCTAAAGGGCTGTCGCCATAAAACCCTTGTGCTCCGGCAATTTTTATAGAGTTGCTATTCATTTTTTGTGAGTTATGGATTTAACGAATTGCAATTTTTTTGTCACTTGCAAATTGTATGATTGTCTTTATTATTTCCCTTTCCACATAGGCTGCCGTTTTTCTGTAAATGCAGCAATCCCTTCTTTTGCGTCCTCTGTTTGTATTACATCAGCTAACATCTGTTTTAGAAAAGTGTGTGCTTCAATGGCAGGTTTATGTTTTAGTTCATCAAAAGCTTTTAAACCCAGGCGAATTGCCGAAGGAGAATATTGCATTATTTCATCCGCTAAATTCTGCACAGCATCATCCAATTTTTCTGCGGGTACTATTTTTGAAACAAGTCCTAATTTTTGCGCTTCCGTTGCATCCACTGTTCTCGCTCTCATGCAAAAATCAATAACTGTTCGCGAAGGCATAACCTGCAGCATACTTTGCATTACCTGGAAAGGCCAGATTCCACGTTTCACTTCTGGCAAACCGAATTGAGCTTCCGGAATTGACACAACATGTGTGCAACCACATATAATTAAAAAACCTCCGGCATAAACCGAGGCGCCAACTTTTGCAATGCAGGGTTTGTGTAATTGTGAAAAAACATCTCCTATAACTATTTCTTGTTTAGGCTCCGGGATGGTTGAAATTGTTGGTTCAATGCTCTTAGACGCAAAAGCTTTTAAATCTCCACCTGCACAAAATACATCTCCTTTAGCAGCAATAACCACTGCCCAAATAGTTGAATTGTGATGCGCATAAGCTAAAGAATAGGCAAGTTCCCTAATGATAACCGGATTCATTGCATTCTTTTTTTCAGGACGATTGAGAGTGATCGTTAAAAGATGATCTTTTTCTTCTACGATAAGATGTGCAAAAGTGAGGCTTTTTAAAGAATTGGATTCTTTTTCTGTGTATAACATTATACTCATTTTAAATATTAATTTTCCTGACTCGAAATTTTCAACAGGACAGTATTTGCCTCCACAAAGGATTTTTCAGTAATAAAAATTTCTTCTATTACACCACCAGAGTGCGCTTCAATGGTGGTTTCCATCTTCATTGAACTAATTACAACTAATCCTTTCCCTGAAACCACTTCCTCACCCAATTTAACCAAAAGTTTCACAATTTCTCCGGGCATTGGTGCTTTATACCCTCCAGGTTTTTCATTAGACAGTGCGTCCGAAAAACGAGGAATAATGCTTGCTTTAAAGCTACCTGCTCTGGGATGATGTATAAACAATTCTACGTTCGATTTTGCAACAACAAACGTTTTCCTGTAATTACTAATAATACACGTTAAGTTATTATTTTCGATTGAAACAAATTCTGTTTTAAAGTTTTTATCATTAATTGTTATGTCAAAAGTGTTGTTGTTTTTATAACGGTACTCTACTTTGATCTCATTCCCTCCAATATCAAATGTGCTCCAATTGTTCTGATAAAAATTATTTCTCCAACCGTTTACACGAGCATTATTATCTTTTTGATCATTTCTCTCCTTCCATTCCGAAAGCATTGCTACAATAGCTATTTCATTAATTATAAAAGAATCTGTTTTTTTTGTATCTGTATAATTTTTGAAATATTTATTTATAAAATGTGTATCAAATGTTCCATCAATAAAGGAAGGATGTTGAAGAATTTCAAGTAAGAAATTTTTATTGGTAGTTAATCCCAAAATGACAAATTTTTCAAGTGCATGTTGCATTTTTTGAATTGCTTCGTCACGATTATTTCCTTTGGCAATAATTTTTGCAACCATAGGATCATAGTAAATATCAACCTTTGAGCCTGAAGCAACACCGCTGTCGTAACGAATTCCGTTTAAAGGTGGCTCGTTCCAAATTAAAACAGTCCCAGTAGCAGGAAAAAAATTAGTAGCAGGATCTTCTGCATAAATACGGCACTCAATGGCATGACCCTGTTGATGCGTGTTTTGATAATTTGCTTTTAATGGGATTCCTTTTGCAACTTCTATTTGAAGACGAACCAGATCAATGCCGGTGGTTTCTTCTGTAACAGGGTGTTCCACTTGTAATCGGGTATTTACTTCTAAGAAGTAGAAATTATTTTCAGCATCTAAAATAAATTCAACCGTGCCGGCATTGGTATATTGAATGGACGCAGCAACTGCTATAGCTGTTTTTCCCATTTTTTCTCTGAGCTCCGGTGTTAAAGAAGGAGAAGGACTTTCTTCTATAATTTTTTGAAATCTTCTTTGAATGGAACATTCTCTTTCAAAAAAATGAGTGTAGTTGCCGTGATGATCTCCGAACAATTGAAATTCAATGTGTTTAGCAGATTCAAAATATTTTTCAATTAATAGAGTATCATCTCCGAAGCTGCTTTGGGCTTCCCGTTTGGCGGCTTCAATTGATGCAGCGATTTCTTTTTTATCATAAACAATTCGCATTCCTTTCCCGCCACCGCCTGCTGCAGCTTTAATAAGAATAGGAAAACCGATCTTTTCGGATTCATTAATAAATATGTCAATGGATTGATCTTTGCCGTTATAGCCCGGAACAGTTGGGATACCAGCCTTCTGCATTATTTCTTTTGATCGGCTTTTTGAACCCATCACCTCTACTACTTCGGCAGATGGGCCAATAAATATGATTCCTGCTTCCGTACATTTTTTTACAAAAATTGCATTCTCTGAAAGAAAACCATAACCGGGATGAATAGCATCTGCTCCGGTTATTTTCGCAGCATTAATTATTTTTTCCTGGTTTAGATATGATTCTGATGCTTGTAAACCTCCAATAGAAATAGCCTCATCCGCTTGTTTAACAAATAAAGCATCTTTGTCCGCGTCAGAATAAACAGCAACAGTTGCAATGCCCATTTCACGACAGGTTTTCATCACACGTATTGCAATTTCTCCGCGATTTGAGATGAGTATTTTTTTTATTGCTTTCATTTTTTACTGGTTGCTAGTTTTTGGTTGTTAGTTGATAGTTGCTAGTTGCTAGTTGCTAGTTTTTAGTTACCGAACTGTCAACCAACAACTAACAACCACCAACTAATTAAAATTACATCCTAAAAACACCATATCCATCAGCACCTTTGATCTCTGTGTTATGAATGACTTCGAGGCACAGTTTAAGGTAATTTCGCGTTTCTCTTGGGTCTATTACACCATCATCCCATAGTTGACCTGAGGCATAATATGCATTGGATTGTTTGTCGGCTTCCGAAGTAATTTTTTGTTTTATAAATGCACCTTTTTCTTCATCATAAACAACCGCTGCTTTTTGCGCTGCGTCACGCTGTATAATTTCCATTACTCCCGAAAGTTGCTCCGGGCCCATTACAGCAATTTTTGAATTCGGATATGAAAATAAAAAACGTGGTTTGAAAGCTCTTCCACACATTGCATAATTACCTGCACCGTACGAGGCCCCAATGATAATGGTTATTGCAGGGACAGTGCTGTTGGATACAGCATTTATCATCTTGGCTCCATGTTTTATTATTCCCTCTTCTTCATACTTTTTACCAACCATAAATCCGGTAATGTTTTGCAGAAACAAAATTGGAATATTATTTTGATTACAAAGCTGAATGAACTGGGTGCCTTTGTTTGCCGCTTCAGAAAACAACACTCCATTATTGGCAATAATTCCTATCTGGTAACCATTGATAACAGCATAACCGGTAACTAATGTGCTTCCATAATTGGATTTGAATTCTGAGAAATGCGAACCATCAACAACTCTTGCGATCAATTCACGTGCATCAAAAGGGATACGAACATCTGCTGAAACAAGACCTAAAATTTCCTCGCTATCATATAATGGTTCCACGATTTTTTGTCTGACTTTTTCTTTTTCAGAGATATTGAGAAACGACATTATTTCTCTTGCTATTCTTATTCCATCTTTTTCGTCAACAGCCAAATAATCAGAAACTCCGGAAATACGACTATGCATATCCGCGCCTCCGAGCGCTTCATCATCTACTACCTCATTCGTTGCCATTTTAACCAAAGGAGGTCCGGCTAAAAACACTTTTGCCTGATCCTTTACCATAATGGTGTAATCCGACATACCCGGAACATACGCGCCTCCAGCTGTACTATTGCCAAAAACAATAGAAATGGTAGGAATGCCTTTTTGTGATCTCCGTGTTATTTCACGAAAAATGGTTCCGCCATAATTGAATATTTTTGCCTGATCAGGTAAATTTGCTCCGGCAGACTCAACCATATTTATTGTAGGAAGTCCATTTTCTAATGCAATTTCACTTATCCTGAGATTTTTTTGAAGAGTCGGATAATCTATTGAACCACCTTTAATAGTTCCAACATTGGCAGTTAGTATACATAACCTGTTACTCACAAACCCTATCCCCCCCACAAGTGTTCCACCAACGCCAAAACCATCACCACCAATACCAGCTAAAGGAAGTAATTCTAAAAAAGGAGAATCCAGGTCTAATAAAAGTTCAATACGTTCACGTGCTAATAATTTTCCGGTTTTTTTGTTTCTTTCAAGATATTTTTCTTCTCCCTGAAATAAACTTTTTTGCATGGTTTGTTCCAATTCAATAACCTTTTCTTTCATCAGCAAATAGTTCCTTTGATAGGATTCGGACTGGGGATTTATTTTGGTTTTGATAAGGGACATAAGCTGCAAATAATTTTAAGGATAGGCTAAAGTAATAAATTTTAATTCGACCTTTTTAAAATTTCCGGATTGATGATCTCAAAAGTATTTCTATACTTACCTTACTAATGTTACAATACCTTTATAATTATGTTTTTTGCTTTTGAAATCAATAACATTGATAACATAAACATATACATCTGCTTGTGAAAACACTACACCCTGATTTGTTTTGCCATCCCACGGTTTATTAATATCCTTGGTTTTGTAAATCAGATTTCCCCAACGATCAAAAATTGTCATTTCAAATTCATTGATAAAAATTCCTTTTCCACAGAAGCTATCATTTATTTCATCGCCATCCGGTGTAAACGCATTAGGAATATAAAAAACAAAATCCGGTTCAATTATAATGGTTTGAAAAGCACTGTCAATACAGCCGTATGTGGTGGATGTGATCAAGGTAATTGTATAGGAACCCGTATCTGAATAAGTATGAGGAGCAGGATTGCTTAATGCTGATGATGTTAAATCTCCAAAATTCCAATTCCATATATTGACTGCGATAGAAAGATCTGTAATTGAAATAACTGGATCAATAATCGTTGTTGTTTCAGGTTGAGCTGTAAAACCCGCAACAGGAGCCGGATAAACTGTGATATAATTATTTTTGGATAAGGTGCTTACGCAGCCGCTATCTGAAGTAACAGTTATTGTAACATTCAAAGATTTGGATGAATAAACAGAGTCGTTAATATAACAATGATCAAAAGTTTGTGAATTATTAATTACGCTTCCATCACCAAGGTTCCATACCCAACCTACGTTTATGCCTGTTGCAACTATTGAATTATCCTGAAAGGAAATACATAGCGGTTCACAGCCGATCGTATCGTTCGCTGTGAAACTCACAACAGGATTGGGGTTAACAATGCTTGTTTTACTAATGGAATCGCGACAGCCGAAATTAGAAATAACAAGTAATTTAACTGTATAAGAGCCATTACTGGCATATAAATGAGAGGGATTTTGACTGTTGTTAAATGCGCTGCCATCACCAAAATCCCAGGTCCGGGATTGAATTGTATCTGTTGTAGAGATGTTTGATAAATTGGTGAATTGAACAGCGGTTCCATCACAAACATTGGTGCTGCTAAATTGCACAACTGGCAAAGGGTGCACCACCACACTTTTTATCGTTGTGTCGATACAACTATTATTTGATGTTACTATTAATGAAACAATGTAGGTTCCCGGGTTTGCGTAAGTATGCGCAGGATCCTGAATAGTAACTACTGCACTGCCATCACCAAAACTCCAGGACCTGCCGGCAATGCTGCCTCCGGAAACAATTGATGAATCATTAAAACTCATTGCCTGACCTAAACAAACATTCGTAAAACTAAAATTAGCTACTGGCTTTGGAAATATTGTAATTGAATCTTTCAAAGTATCCGCACAACCAAGATTTGATGAATACGAAACCAGCGTAACCTCATAATTTCCGGGGCTTGCAAACAAATGGCTTAGACTGTATTCTGTTGTATTTAATGCCGAACCATCACCAAAATCCCATGACCAGTTTGCAATAGTCCCCGTTGCAGGATCCAAAGTAGTGTTTGTAAACTTGGCTGAATCAAATAAACAGGTATTGCTAAATGTAAATCCGCTAACAGGTGGATCAAAAACATTTACAGGGACAGTAATCGTATCAGCACAGGCATCGGCTGTTGTAGCAATTAATGCAACATTATATGCCCCTGCATTGGCATAAAAATGATTGGGATTTACTAAATTACTGGTAGGCGCACTATCGCCAAAAGTCCATAAATAATCTGAAACAGAAGCCGGCAGACTCACGGAGGAAGTATTTGTAAAGCCCATCGAATCGCCCAAACAAACATCATTGAAAGTAAAACCAGCAATCGGATTTTGGAAAACGGTAACCTGTTGTATAATAGTGTCTGAACAGGAACTATTACTGTTTACTAATAAATTAACAGTATAATTTCCGGGATTGTTGAAGATATGTGATGTGCTATTATCAGAACTAAAAGTGCTATCTCCAAAATCCCAATACACACTTGAAATAGTACCGGGACTATTAATAGTAGAGGTACTGTTAAACGGAATCGCTGTTCCGTTGCATTGATCTGTAAATGTAAAGCTTGCATTTGGTTTAGGAAATACGGTGACACTCTGACTAACGGAATCTTTACAAGCAAATGAATTTGTAATTACCACTTTGTAATTTGTTGTTATAGC
>JAZKBX010000293.1:0-23989 GCA_040388455.1 Bacteroidota bacterium | reverse complement strand
AGTTGAATGTTAAATTGAAATTATTATTTCGTAAATAATTAGAGAAACTTAATTGAATTGACGTGAAAATGCCAATAGATAATGGTTGTTGGTGTGTTTTTTGTTTTGTGGGAATTATGGAAGTATTTAAATCAAAAATTGTTTACTACCTGTTCTATGTTATTAATTTAATATTTTTTTATTTTTTAGCGTAACACTTTAATAATTCCTTAACTATTTCTATCACTTCATTTGAATTAGGCAAAGTAGTTTTGCAAAAAAAATAATTCAAATTTATTTATGACCCTATCATTTTTTATTGCCAGTTTCGTTTCTCTCTTTGCGCTCATCAATCCCTTAAGTGCACTACCAGTTTTTATTTCATTAACAGAAAATCATGATTCCAAGTGGAGGAATTATCAAATTCGGAAAACGTGTATGTATATTATTGTAATATGTGCATGCGCGTATTTTGCCGGATCTCACATCCTTGGTTTTTTTGGTATATCCATAAATGCATTAAAGATTGCAGGTGGGATCATTATTTCCAGATCGGGATTTTTATTACTAAACGCAAAACATAAACGTGATGTGAAAGGCAAAATAAAACAAGAAGCTTTGGAGAAAGACGATATTTCTTTTAGTCCTCTTGCTATGCCTTTGCTGGCTGGGCCCGGTTCTATTTCATTATTGATCAATATGTGGATTGAATATCCGGAGCTGGATAAAAAAGTATCAATAATATTAGCAATAGTTGGAGTTGCTTTTTCAATTTTTGTGATTTTTTCAATTGCGCCAAGAATTTTAAAATATACAGGCGATGCCGGGTTAAAGTCATTTTCAAAAATCATGGGTTTTTTGGTATTGGCTATTGGTATAGAAATGATTTCCGCAAGTGTACTTAATCTCTTAAAAACAATTTCATAAATAGTGAATCTGTTTTATCTGCAATTGTGATTTTTATCACAGCACAAATAATGATTTGTTTACAACCAAGCAATATTGCATTAACCCTCATGTCGCATTTTTGCGGTCTGGAATTATAACAGGGATGTCCTGTTTTTTTATTATTAATTATATTCTTTTATAATGCGATACATTAAAAATATTCTTTTTGTTCCTTTTGTTTTTTTGCTTTTTGCTTATACGTTTATAGGTAACACTCCATTGAGGAAAATAAAATATAGTTCGAAATCCTCTGTAAATGTTCCGGAACCATCTGATGTAGTTTTTGATAAAGAAACACACCATCTTTTCATCCCCAGTGATAATGGAATTCTTTATGAATGTGATTCATTAGGACGCGTGATACGAAAAGCAGAAACTTTAGGATGGGATTTTGAAGGAGTTGAAATAAAAGGGAACTCTATTTATGTTTCTGATGAATCCTCACGAAAAATTTATAAGTATAATAAGAAGGATCTCACCGTTGAAGCTGTATATTCTGTCCCTTATCAAGGAGGGAGAAATGAAGGTTTTGAATCAATTACCTACAATGAAAGTAAAAGTTGTTTTGTTTTGATTTCAGAAAAAAATCCTGTTTCGATTATTGAATTGAATGACAATTTTCAAATTATCAATCAACAAATTTTTAAAGCCTCCAGAGATATCTCTTCCGCTAGATGGTTCAATGGACAGATGTATTTATTAAGTGATGAAAACCGCTGTATTCTTCAATGTGATCCTTATACCTATAAAGTAAATCATGTTTTTCAAATAGATGTAATTAACCCAGAAGGTATTTCTTTTGACAATTCGGGGAATGTACTTATTGCAGCGGACGATATTCAATACCTCTATTATTTTAACTCATTTTCAACTAAGCTATGATCACAAAGAACATATTTCTTATGTTGTTGTTTTGCTCATTTATAGGCTATAAATCCAAAGCACAAACATCAATTGTTTCAGGAAACAAATCAATTGAATTTTCCGGGATTGTTGCGGGGTTTTACAATTATCGCATTTTAAAGCCTGACGAAGATAATTTTAAAAACAACAAATTTGCATTAAGAAATACAATTTTTTCCATAAACGGAAGAGTTGAAAATAAATGGGAGTATGAGTTTCAAGTGGATTTTTTAAATATGTCAACTTCAATAGCTGATCCTGAAAATCCGGGTATTGTCACTGCATTTATAGCCTACAAAGCGTTACCTGTTAAAATAAAATTCGGCTATGATAAACTTCCTTATTCTCATGGCTCTTTGGCATCTATTTATGAAACACCCTATTGGTCGCGTACTCAATTAACAAGGGGTGATTTTTTTTTACGTAGAGATGTAGGTATTACACTTAGTAGCAGTTTGTGGAAACAACGTGTGAATATTTATGCGGGGGCTTATAGTGGTTTAGGTGAAACTGTTTTTGTTGCTAATGGCGGAGATACTGACCCTAGCGGGGCTCCCGAATTTGTTGGTCGAATAGATGTTGCTTTTCCTTCCCGCTACCGGTATGATGAAATAGATTATAAACTCAGTCCAATTCCCTTGATTCGCATTGGAGCCAATGCAAGATATACTGATAAAACCCAACTGGGAAACAATTCATTGCCAATAGGTGTGGAAGGTATTTACGGGTTAAAAGTGATCAATGGAAAGAAAACTATTTATGGATTTGATGCAAGTATTGCTTATCAGGGATTTTCTGCACAGGTGGAATCTCAACTGTTAAAATTAAATCCTACAAATAGTAATGATCCTTTGTATCATAATACTACTGAAGATATAAATAAAAAAACAATATATGCCGGAGGTTGGCAGGGGCAAATTAATTATTTCTGGAAAAAGACAAAATCAATATTTTCTGCCCGTTATGAAAATTACAATACTAACGACTTGGTAAGTGGTGATACTGAAAGGTTTTCAGCTGCCTATGCTTACCAGGTCAACGGATTTAAAAACAGTATTAAAATACACTATTTTAAAATTGTTACAGAAGATGAAAATTTAGAACCGCTGAAATGGACGGACCAAATTAGGGTCGGATGGCAATATTTGTTTTAATAATTATAATAATCATAGTAATAAGTTTAAATGTTTAATCTCATGAAAAAAAAATTTACTTCCCCTTTGTTTCAGCTAATGCTAATAGGTGTATCAGTTGGATTTATAAATTTCACTAAAGCTCAAAGTGATCCTATACCTTACACTGCCTGGCCTGCACCTTATATTTTTAATAATTGGCCTGCAACAAGTGTAGCAGAAACTTATCCTCCTAATATGGTTTTTCATTACTGCGATATTAATGAGGTAGATCCAACACTGGCACAAATAAATGGGACCGGGGATTATGTACTTGCTTATAATTTGACTTCCCAAACACGCTTGGAAGGGCTTGATGCTGATGGAATTTCTTTTGTAAATACCAGTCCGGGGCATTCAACAGATTCTCCGGTAATTTGGGAGAGACTGTTTTAGCTCTCAATACTACCGGAAGATCAAGCATTCAAGTGTCGTGGAAAGCTGGAACTGTACTTGCGGCCACAAGAATTTACAAATTAAGAGCACAATATCGTATCGGAATTGCAGGTAGTTATATCGATCTTCCTAATTCAGACGTTTCTGATATTGAATACACCAGCCCGGGAACAATTGATTCTAACGGAGAAACATTTGGGCCTATCACATTACCTTCATCTTGTGAAAATCAAGCGGTAGTTCAAATTCGCTGGGCTTATTACTATTCAGGGCTGGGAAGTGGTTCAAGAACTAAAATAAATCTTACCAATATTATTGTTACAAGTTCTGCAGGTACTACAGGCATAAGTGAAACGAATGCAGGAAAATCCGTTTATATGTATCCAAATCCGGTTACTTCAGGGGGAAATATACAATTCAGTGAATCAGTTACGGGATCAGTTTATGATATATATGGGCGTATAGTAGCCTCCGTTAAAAATGTCGACCATATTTCAACTGAGACTTTTAGCAAGGGGGTATATGTGTTACAAACAAATGAGAATCGCGTAATCCGTTTTGTAATTAAATAATATAATAAAATGATTTGTTTATTCAGAAATACCGGGATGCGATTTACGGCAATTATTATACTTTTTGTAATTATCTTCTCTTCTTGCGTGAAAGACAGGGTTGAAAAACTAGTTACTCCCTCCGGAATAATTTCTCCCGGAAACAAAATCTTAATTCAATATTGGAATTTTAATACAGTTAGTACGTTGTTAAATCCCACTTATTCAATTGGAGGAGGTGAGATTTCAGTTGGTGGAACTTTTGATGATGTTACTCCTGGCACATCTCTTAATGTTAGAAATTCGAACGATTCGGCAAGCGCTTTACGCGTGAGAAACCCCTCTACAGCAATGATCCTTAGTTTGCCAACCACAGGTTATAAAGAAGCTGTTTTTAGTTTTTCTGTAATGCGCAGCAGCAGCGGTGCTCAAAGTAATGTTGTTTCATATACACTGGATGGTACGAACTATATTTCCAGTAACTTGCCAACTAACGTAATAATCGTTACAGAAATCTGGACAGCCTATAGTATTGACTTTTCTGCTATTCAAGGTGCAAATAATAATAGCAATTTCAAGGTTAAAATAACTTTTGATTTAGGAAATACTGCAACAACAGGAAATGACCGTTATGATAACATTACTCTTGACGCGTTACCTATTTAATTTGGTCGGCTGGCTAATTCTTTTTGAGAAATAAAAAAGACAATTTCATTATTTCTATATTTTTTATTTCGTAATAATTCTCTAATAACAAGGTGCTCTCTTGTTTGTATATTTAAATAATCTTCTAATTCAATTAAACTTGGTAATAATACTTTTCTCAGATATTTCATTTTTACTTGTTTACTGAATAGTTCTACCTCTTTTTCTGCATCCAATGTATTTACAACAATAAGATCCGGCATAGTTCCTTCTGTCTTTGTCAAAGCATCTTTTAAACTAGAAGATTTTAAGATCTTAAATCCGTTACGGGTCAGATTCACTTCTATATGTTCAAGTTCTTTTATATCGTCAAATACTAATAAAATACGATTCATATTTTTATATCAATAATTATTAATAAATGAATATTTCTGGAGGATTGCTTTTATTAACCAGTTTCAACTATTTTAAAATTTATGATTTTTCTGGTGAGTGGGTGTTTCCAGTGTTTTTTTATTGACGCTTTTGGGATCGATCTCTTTCAGCGAATTGATTTGTTTGTTTTTTAATAAGGTAAGTACTCGCTCCGCTGACGGTTTACCTACGATCTTTTTATTCGATTTTCTTAAAGATTTATTTTTTGTAGTAGAGGTTTTTTTTAAATTTGAACTCACCGAATTATCTTTTATCGATTTTTTAACAGATTTCGCAATTGCTTTGCTAGCAAGCTTTATCGCTTTTTTTATTTTTTTTGTACCTACAGTTGTTATTGATTTTACAAATGTATTTAACATCTCTGATACTTTTTTCTGTAGATCTTTTTTTGAAGGTTTAGATTTTGTTTTCATGTTTTTTAAGGATGTGCTCATGTTTTTTTATTTTTAGTTTGGGTTAAGATCTGGATTTGCTTTTTTTAGAAGCAAAAAAGATCCTTTTTGGCTGCAAACTTACGCTCAATCCCAATCAATTAAAATGATTCTAATCACGAGGGTAAATGTTCGTTTCATTTTTATTAAAAAAAATTGAAATCAATAATTATTCAAGTTATTGCGCAGAAATACTAAGTACCAAGCGTTTTTTATCTTCTATTAGCTGATTTACCATTACCAATAGATATTCAAATTTAATAGGCTTGGACACGTATTGGTCTGCACCAGAAAGCATAGCATAAAGCACCTTATAATCATCATCAACTGCGGTAAGAAATAAAAAGGGTGTTAGTTTTAATTGCGGAATTTCCCTGATTGTTTTACACATTTCTATCCCATCAAGTTCTGGCATTAGTATATCTGAAATTATAAATTGAGGTAATTCCGATTCTGCTTTTTTTATTCCTTCTAAACCATTAATAGCCGTGGCTACATGAAAACCTTTTTTACGAAAGTTGTACGAAAGAAACTCTAAAATATCTGGTTCATCGTCAACAATTAATATTTTTTTCGAAGTATTCATTTTGCTTTTGTTACAAAAATATTCCACTTTTATGTCCACAATATTTTCTGATTGTTAATAAAATGTTAAGTATATTCGTTGCTAAGAAAAAACAGAAACACCTGTACACTATTGCGGTACAGGTGTTTTTTTGTGGAAATTATTGCCGATTATTTAATAATAACAGTTTTCAATGTTTTCTTAACATTGTTTGAAACAATAGTTGTGAAATAAATCCCTGCCGGTATTTCAGAAGTATTTATTTTTACAGTATTGAAACCTGAATTCATTTCACCGGTGAATGCATTTGCTGCAACTTTTCCCGTAATGTCATAAACTGTTATTACAACTGTTGCCGGTTCATCTAAATTCAAGTCTATAGTAACGTGGTTGTTTGCAGGATTCGGATATAAATTAATGCTACTGATTTTATTTCCATTTTCAGTAATGCCAGCAGTAATGTCAAATTTGCTGTCGCTAAATGACGCTCCCGTTGCAGCAATTGATGACGATTGTAAACGATAATCTGGTGTTGTAGAAAGCAAAGCAGGAAATGCATCTACCCATGCTATTTCTGAAGTGGTTTTTGTTGAATCGTTATTACCGCTTGAAAAAATTGTAGCATAGAAGGTTGAAGCTGCGTTTGCATCAACTGTAATACATTTTGCAATATCAGATGCAATTAAATTGTTTGCAAATACCGCTTCATTACCAGTGAAATTCGTTACTGTACCAGCATCTTTAATATAAATGCCCTTTTCCCAGGAAGTATGAATGGAATTAAATATTGACACTGCAGAATTTCTTCTTAAATAAATTGCCCTTTCAAATTTTTCGCCCGCAGGTAAAGTAATTGTTCCATTGCGCAAAGGTCCTATATTGGTTATGTTAGAAAATACAGGTTGAGTTTTTGGTGTTGCTGCTGAACCGGCAGCATCATTGTCGCACTCCCAACCATTTGAATCTCCTGCTGCATCAAATAGATCAGCGTCTCTAATTACTAATCCAAATTGAACGCGACCTCTCCAACCGAAATCACAATCAAAATCATCATCTAAATTTCTAAAAGAAATAAGATATTTTGCATCCAATTTTCCTCCAAACCATTCAAAACCATCATCACCACCAAAAGAAACCTGAACATGGTGCATTACAGTTTTAGAACCTACTGATCCCATTGTGATTCCATTGGTTTCTTTGTTTGGTTGTAATGGAATTCCAGAAAATTCAATACGGCAATACGTTAATACTCCTGAACTATCAGTATCATCCGTTCCTCCGAATTCAGTATCAGTTGAAACTGCCAATCCTTCAAAGTTGGCAACACCACCAGGTTGGTTATTCACGCCTTTCCCGGCAATAAGTACTCCACCCCAATCTCCTTCAGCACGAAGACCCGCAGCTTCTCCTGATGTAAATACAATTGGGTTGCTTGATGTTCCGGCAGCAATGATTTTCGCACCTTTTGTAATTATTAATGTTCCTTGAGTATTTTTATCTCCTCTTACGATTACTCCTGGCTCAATGGTTAATACCGCGTTGTTCTTAACAAAAACTTTGTTTTGTAAGTTTACAATTGTTCCTGTTACCCAGGTAGTATTAGTTGTAATGTCAGCACTAACTGTTACAGTGGTTGCACCGTAAGCAGTATTTTCAGGATCAAAATTTGTCCAACCGTTTGTCCAGTCTGTAGCGGCAGTATTATCTGTTACGGGGAATGCTCCTTTGTAAGTAGTAGGAGTCCAAAAAGCAGTTTGTGCGTTTAATGAACCGCCCATTAAGCCTGCTAATGCTAATACGTAAAATCTTTTCATTTTTTTTTATTTTTAAATTAATATTATTTGTTTGTAATATTTTGGTACAAAACTAATGCCAGTGTGTTGTGTAATAATTAACGCTAAGTTGTGTATTTCTTACTAAAGCCTTAATTTAATGTTAAGTAGGAGCAGTTGAAAAACAGTATTGTTGTGTTAATTTAATGTTAACTTTTTGTTTGAAATTTTTATAGAAAGTATTCAGTTATTTTTGGGATTCATTCAAGGGGAAAAATTTTTGAAATCGATTTTTGTTCTTGTAATATGCTTTATATAAGTTAGCGCCTGTTTAATTTTTGTTTCAAATTATTTCTATCAGTAATTTAGTTTAAACAGTTTTAAAATTGTGAATTAAAACTGCATTTTATTGACAATGTCATCCCGATTGTCTTTTTGCCAAGTTGGATCTCTCGTAAGTCGTGAGCTGTATCATTCATAAATAAGAAGATCCCTCACAAAATTTCGGGATGACACAGCTGGAGCTAGTTTTAGCAGAAACTATCAATGACCAAAGCATTTTGTGACATTTTTACCTGGATAAAGTCTAATGGAGATTAAAATTTATAAGTAACACCCAGAGATATGGTTTGACCATAATTGGTAGTAACCATTGTGTTATCTTTTTCTTTATCGTATTTGCCATTTTTATCGATATCCTGATAAAAAATTAAATTTTGCGCAATAGCATCCCGTACATTTAATTTAATTTCTAAACGCTCTTTTATTCTTTTTGCAATTTGAAAGTCCAGGACATTACGTGGATTTTCCCAATAATCAGGCTCACTTGTGCTTCCTACTATATAAAGTCTGCGACCAACAAAATTGTAAGAAACGTTCCCGCTCCAGCCATTTGTTGGATGCATGTATTGAATTCCCGCATTTACAACTACTGGAGATTGCCCTTGCAGTGGTCTTTCTTTTTCCGTAGCACCATTTACATGACTTACATCAACTTTGGAAATGATGTAAGAGAAATTACTAAACAGCGTTATTGAATTTAAAAAAGTATTTGTGTCATTTTTAAATAAGGATGAAAGTTTAACGCGGTATTCAAGTTCAAAACCGATATTCGTTGCTTTAGGAGCGTTTATATAATACAGTTCACGTAACACATCGGGTCTGTTTGCAATCTCAGTTGGGTTTTTAAACTCTTTGTAAAATCCTGAAACTGAAAAGATTTGTCCTGCTCCCGGAAACCATTCATAACGTAGATCATAATTGTCAATTAGTGCGCGTTGCAGATTTAAATTACCTGTAATTGCAAAATCTGTTAAAAAATCAAAAAAGATAAAAGGCGCCAACTCTCTGAATTCAGGCCTGTTTACTGTTCTGTAATAACTGGCACGTAAATTCATTTTAGGACTTAATGAATAAACCATATTAACAGAAGGCAAAATATCATTAACGGTTGTATCTACAATAATTGGTTCGCTGGTACCTTCCTGGATTGTTTCCATGTGCTGGTTATAAGATTCCAATCTTGCGCCATAAATAAATCGGAATCTCTCTAAAATTTTTGTGTCAAACATTGCAAAACCAGCATTTGTTAATGATGATGCTTTATAGCTATCACTTGTTTTTGTTGCTTCATCCAATTTGAATCCTCCGGTAGAAGATCCATTATTATCAAGCACCCCCATATTTTCCGGGGCAAAAATTTCTTCTTCAGGTAAGTAAAGTAGTTCGCTGTCAAATTTTATACTACTTCCTTTTCTATATTTTGAAAAACCTAAACTTCTGGAATCAAATATTCTGTCGCGGAATTGATGAAATCCTCCAATTTTGATTTCGGTTTTTGAATTTTTTATTTCAACTGGTAGGCTAATATCATATTTTGCACTGTAAATATTTTCTGTTGTTGTGGAAAAAAACATATTCCCTGCAGAGTTGGGGATAGTTCCTTCATTTTGAATAACAGCAGCATAATTAGTTGTGGCGTCATTTTCATTAGCTGCTGTTTTTTGATATACCATCCGTCTCATATTTGGAATATCTCTTTTTATATTACTTAAGCCACCGATCCAATTAATTTTAATTTTATTATTGGGTAATAAATGAGTTCCGATTAATTGTGAGCTTAATAAATTGTTTTGTGTAAACCAACGCAAAGAAGCTTTTTCCCAATATTTTTCTGGTTGGTCATATTCTCTTGCTCCTCTACGAATTGCCACTTTATCATCACTATTTACACTATATAAATTTTTTAAACTTAATTGATTGTTGTCGTTCAGCTTATATGATAAATTCCACATTGCGCTTGCTAAAACACTTTGTGTATAAAGCATATCATTAAGCTCCATCCTTTTTACAACACCTGTGGATTGTTCCTCATACTCCCTTCTTATGGTTTCATTAGTCGTATAATTATTATTATAAGTAAAAGCGAATAAACTCCCTGCATCTTTTTTTAAAATTTTGCCCACATTTGCAAGGGTATATTGTAAGTTTAGATTCGGTAATGCGGATGTTGTATTTATTTTCCAGGAAGGAGTCATTTTTTTTGCATATTCCCCTTTTTCTTCAAGTGTTAAATTCTTGTAATCGGCTGTTGAAGGGATTTCTTTGGGGATAGCTCTTGCTCCATCATCCATTCCTAAAAAATCATACTTCCCTCCATCATACGTTTTAAATTCTTTGAAAGTAGTAATGGTATTATATCCTCCGGAAATAGAAACAGTTTGTTCATTTTTTTCAGGGATGCTTTTTGTATTTATCTGGATCACACCACCTGCAAAATCTCCGGGCATATCGGGGGTAGCAGTTTTTATTATCACTAAATTATCAAGCATGTTGGAAGGGAAGATATCAAAAGCAAACGCTTTCCTATCTGACTCGGAGCTAGGTAATGGTGCACCATTAATATATGCCGCATTATAACGATCGTTCAATCCCCTGATGATGGCAAATTTATTATCCTGGATACTTGCACCGCTGATGCGTTTTAGTACATCACTAGTGTTCCGGTCAGGAGTTCTTTTTATAGCTTCTGATGAGATCCCGTCTGATACTGACGCATTATTTTTTTGCATCACCAACATAGCGTTCGTTGTTTCTTTGCTCATTGTTGCAACTATCTCAACAACTCCTAAATCAGTTGACGCAGCTGATAATGTTAACGACACGATTGTGGGTTCACCGGTTTTTACAAGTACATCAGTAAGTAACTTAGTGTTGTATGAAATTAGTTTACATTCCAGGGTATATTTTCCTGGAACAATGTTTTCAATACTGAAAGCTCCATCCAGATCCGTATTGCTTCCGGTAAATGTTCCTTGAATGACAACAACTGCACCAGGTAAAGTCTCCCCGGTTTTCTCATCAATTACTTTTCCTTTAATATTTGAATTTTGGGCAAATGCTGCATTTATATATATGATAACTGCAAGCGTAATAAACAATTTATTTTTCATTTCTAATTTCCTTTCTATTTTTCTTACAAAGGAACTGTCATAAGGTTAACTAAGTATTAGCCCGAAATGAAAATAATGTTAAGTAAATGGTCAATAAACTTTCCTTTTTGTTAACATTGAATTCAGGAAGGCGGATACTTCTTGTCAATAATTTTGATATGTATCACTATTGGGAGTTAACCTTTGTATTGGTAAAAAAATAATAGGATGCTAATTTTGTTTTAATCAAAACGATGTATTTCACAACCATCCATTTTAATAGTTCTTTGAAATTTTTTTTTAAATTGAATATAGATTCGTGTTAAGTAATGATTCAGATTACTGCAATGAGTGATTGTTTTTATTTCATCGAAACCTTAACATTAAGTTAACGTTGTTGGTTAAAAGAAGGAATACATTTGTTGTGGATAAAGATTTATTAACAATAAATTTACTCAAAAACACTTTTAAAGAAACATTTTTTTAACATGTGTTTGGGAATCAATTGTTGGGTTAATCTTATATAAACAATGCAGTAATATAAAAATTTAACAAATCAAGAATTATGAGAAAAATTTTCCATGCAAAAGGAATGAATGTATTTGCAGCTTTATTGCTGCTTAAAGGAGCTTTCGCCCAAGACAAAACTTTAAATAAGTTTGGTAAGGGAATTCAAATTATTGCAGTTGATAGTTCATTCAGTATGAAATTCTCAACACGTATTCAAACGCTTTTGGTCGCGGAAGCGCCTTTAACTGACCAGTTTGAATCAAGCGATGTTTCAACCAGCATGCAAATCCGAAGAGCAAGGTTGAAATTTGATGGCTTCGCTTATTCAAAAAATGTTCAATACAAAATTGAGTTAGGTTTAACCAACAGTGATATTGGTAATCCTGTTTCGCAGGGAAGTAATGCCTCTAATATTATGCTGGACGCTATTGTTGATTGGAATTTTTATAAAAATTTTTCAATCGTTGTCGGTCAAACCAAATTACCAGGCAACAGGGAGCGTGTTATTTCTTCTCAGGCCTTACAATTTGTTGATCGCAGTTTGTTGAATTCTCAATATAATATTGATCGCGATTTAGGGATTCATTTAAAGCATAATTTTAAAATAGGATCCTTGGTAATAAGGGAGATTGCATGTATAACACAAGGGGAAGGACGTAATATCACTAAAGGAAACGAAGGCGGGTATGATTATACCGGGCGTATTGACGTTTTACCATTTGGCGAGTTTACAAGCAAAGGGGATTATTTTGGTTCTGATTTATCAAGGGAAAAAAAACCAAAACTTGCTCTCGGTTTTACTTATGATAGCAATGACAGGGCATCAAAACAAAAAGGGCAATTGGGTAGCATTATGGCTGAAAAGCGCACTCTTAAAGCAATTTTTGCTGATCTGATGTTTAAATATAAAGGGTTTTCGATAATGGCTGAATATTGTGATAAGCAATCAGAACGTACTCCAGTTATCAGCTATGATACAGATGGAAATCCTGATAAATCTTTTTTTACCGGGAAGGGATATAATTTTCAGATGGGGTATTTGATGAAAAATAACTGGGAGCTGGCAGGACGTTATACCTATATTGAACCTGAAAAAATTACCGGATTCAAAAATGAAATGCAATACACTTTAGGGATTTCTAAATATGTGGTTGGACATAATCTCAAATTTCAAAGTGATATCTCATTATTGGAGGTAGAGGGAAACCCTGATCCGGAGTTAATGCTTAGATTTCAGGTCGAGCTAGCCTTTTAAACCACTATCTTGGTCTGGAAAAAAGCTTAACTGGAAAACTTAACAATTTATTAACATTGACTTAAAGCATAAAAACCATAATAAAAATACATTTGTAAAAATTTAAAAAAATGAAAAAAACAATCTTAAGTTTATCAGTTGCAGCATCACTAACTTCGATGATCTTTATTTCATGTGGTGGCAATAAGTCCTCCTCCGAAGGGGGCAAAACAGATTCAACAAATATCTCCGGTGAGATCAAAATTGATGGTTCAAGCACAGTGTATCCAATTTCAGAGGCAGTTGCAGAAGAATTTAAGGTTGGTTATCCAAATGTAAAAGTTACTATAGGTTTATCCGGTACGGGTGGCGGATTCAAAAAGTTTGGTCGTGGTGAAACGGATATTAATGATGCTTCAAGGCCAATTACTCATAAAGAAGATAGTTTGTGTAAAGCAAACAATATTGCCAGCCTTGAATTGAGGATAGCCTTTGATGGTATGGCTGTTGTGGTAAATCCACAAAATACCTGGGTGAATGATATCACCGTTGCTGAATTAAAAAAAATATGGGAACCTGAAGCGCAAGGCAAAATTAAATTCTGGAATCAAATCCGTCCGGAATGGCCCAAGGAAGAAATTCATCTATTTGGTGCGGGAGTTGAGTCAGGTACTTATGACTATTTCACAGAAGCAATTGTTGGGAAAAGTCACTCCAGCCGTGGAGATTACACAGCAAGTGAAGATGATAACGTACTTGTTCAGGGGATTTCAACAGATAAATTGGCATTAGGCTTTTTTGGGATTGCTTACTTTGAAGAAAATAAAGATAAATTAAAAGTAATTCCGGTAGATGATCAAAACGATGAAAATGGAAAAGGACCCATTTTCCCATCAATTGAAACTGTAAAAAATAAAACATATTCTCCACTAGGTCGGCCATTATTTTTATACGTAAACAGCACTGCCGCAAAACGTAAAGAGGTTCAGGCATTTGTTGATTTTTATTTAACTAATGGTGGTGCACTTTCACAGGAAGTGGGATATATATCCATGACTGACGAGGAATATAAAGCTGAGAAATCAAAATTTGACGAGTTTGTAAAATCGCTTTCGAAGTAATTATAATTTGTTAAAATTAGGTACCGATTAAAGCAATTTGGCTCCTTAATATTTAAGGAGCCATTTGCTTTTAGTAAAAAATAGAATGCCAAGAATAAAAGAAAAGATAATTGAAACAGGGTTAGCGCTTGCTGCTGTTGTAACTGTGCTTACTACTATTGGAATTATTTGGGTATTGTTTTCTCAAACAATAGATTTCTTTTCGGAAGTTTCAATAATAGATTTTCTTACCGATACACAGTGGACGCCATTATTTGCGGATAAACATTTTGGCATACTTCCTCTTGTGGCTGGTACTTTTCTTACCACCTCCATTGCCATTATAGTTGCACTTCCAATAGGATTAACAATTGCAGTTTATTTGAACGAATATGCCCCAAAAAGCTTCAGGAAAATTGTTAAACCATTGCTTGAAATACTTGCTGCTGTTCCAACAGTTGTATATGGTTTTTTTGCATTATCAGTGGTAACGCCATTTCTTCAGCATATTATTCCAGGTATGGCTGGTTTTAATGCTTTATCCGCAGGGATTGTAATGGGAATTATGATTATTCCTTTAATTACCTCATTGAGTGAAGATGCTTTATTCGCTGTTCCAAAATCCTTAAGAGAAGCATCCTATGGTATGGGCTCAACGCGTTTACAAACCGCATTTAAGGTAATGGTACCGGCCGCTTCTTCCGGAATAATTGTATCGGTAATTCTTGGAATTTCAAGAGCTGTTGGGGAAACTATGATCGTGGCGATTGCCGCTGGTCAGCAGCCACGCTTAACGTTGAATCCATTGGTTCCAATCGAAACAATTACAACATACATTGTACAAGTGAGTACCGGTGATGTTGCGCATGGCTCATTAGAATACCGAACCATATTTGCTGCCGGTATGGCATTGTTTGTTTTTACATTTATTCTGAACAATATAAGTTACTGGGTTAAAAAGAAATTTCAGGAGAAATATGAATAGTTCGAAAAAAAACAGACTAAAAGATAATGCTTTTAAATATTTTGGCATCGGCTGTACCATCTTTGGATTAGCGATGCTTGCTATTTTTATTGGCAATATTTTAATTGAAGGATTTACGAGGATCGATTGGGATTTTATAACCAATTTTCCATCAAGGAATCCTGATAAAGCCGGTATTTTACCAGCTTTGATAGGTACTTTATGGATCATGGGCCTTACTGCAATTATTTCAATTCCTCTTGGGATTTCTGCTGCTATTTATCTTGAGGAATATGGAAAAAAAAGCAGGTTGGCCAATGTTCTTGAGATTAATATTAGCAACCTGGCTGGGGTTCCCTCTATCATTTACGGACTTTTAGGGTTAGAAATATTTGGAAGGATCATGGGTATGGGAGGTAGTTTGTTGGCAGGTGCAAGTACCTTATCATTATTAATATTGCCTATAATAATTGTTTCAACCCGTGAAGCACTTAAAGCTGTTCCTAAATCAATTAAAGAAGCTTCTTTTGCCATGGGCGCATCAAAATGGCAAACAATATCCTATCAATTATTACCTGCCTCTTTTGGTGGAATTATTACCGGTATTATTCTGGCCTTATCAAGGGCTGTGGGTGAAACAGCTCCATTGATAGTGATTGGAGCATTAGCCTATGTGCCCTTTGTTCCTTCAAGTCCCACTGATGAATTTTCTGTATTGCCCATTCAAATTTTTAACTGGATTTCAAGACCTCAAAAAGGATTTGCAATCAATGCCGCCTCTGCCATAATTGTACTATTGATGGTTACATTTGTTTTGAATGGAATCGCAATGTACCTGCGTAATAAATGGCAGAAAAAGGTGCAATGGTAAATTTCTATAAAAAAATAAAAAATGAATAAGCTCGAAGCACGTAATGTAAATGTTTTTTATGGTCCCAATCAGGTAATTAAAGATGTTTCTATCTCTATAAAAAAAAATACAGTTACCGCGTTTATTGGTCCCTCAGGTTGTGGGAAATCTACTTTTCTTAGGTTGTTTAATCGAATGAACGACTATATCGATATTTTTAAAATGGAGGGAAGAATAGAAATAGATGGCTCTGATATTTATGATAAACAAATTCGTGTTGAAGAATTAAGAAAACAAATAGGTATGGTTTTTCAAAAACCAAATCCTTTTCCAAAAACAATTTATGAAAACGTAATTTATGGATTGAGAATTCAAGGTATTAAAGACAAAAAAATACTTGATGAGGTAGTAGAAAAATCTTTAAAACAAGCCGCTCTTTGGGAAGAGGTTAAAGATAAATTAAAGAACTCTGCTCTTGCATTGTCCGGTGGACAACAGCAAAGACTATGTATTGCCAGAACTCTTGCAGTTGCACCAACAGTTATTCTTATGGATGAGCCGGCATCGGCACTGGATCCAATTTCTTCTGCAAAGGTGGAAGAACTTATTTATGAATTAAAAAGTCAATATACTATTGTAATTGTAACCCATAATATGCAGCAAGCCGGACGGGTGAGCGACACTACTGCATTTTTTTATATGGGAGAATTGGTCGAGCACGATAGTACAAAAATGATATTTACTAACCCGAAGAATGAACGTACACAAAATTATATTACGGGTCGTTTCGGTTAAACTCATTCGGATTTCTAATCTGTGATAATTAAAACTTTTAACTTTTTAACTTTTGACTTTCAATTTATATGAGCCATTTAGATATTGAACTACAGCAATTAAAAGCAGAAACCATTAAAATGTGGACGCTTGTAAATTTACAATTGAATAAAGGCAAAGAATCATTATTAAACCTTGATAAAGATTTGGCCCGTGAGGTAATTTTGAGCGAAAGGCGTGTGAACGCCTATGAGCTAAAGGTTGATCGTGATTGCGAAAATATTTTTGCTTTGTTCAACCCTGTTGCAGTGGATCTACGCTTTGTTTTAGCAGTTTTAAAAATAAATAATAACCTGGAACGTACTGGAGATATTGCCGAAGGTATTGCCAAATTTGTAATTAATGTTGACCATAATTTTGATAAGCAACTTTTAGAGCTTACCCGTGTTGTTGAAATGTATGAAGCCGCTATCAATATGATGAATGAAACTTTGCAGGCTTTTGACCAGGAAAATACCGCTATAGCAAGAAAAGTTTTTCAACAGGATGAATTATTGGATGATATCAACATTAAAGCGAACGCTGTAATTGCCGATTATATTCGTAATCATCCTGAATGCATAGAATCGGCATTATATTTATTATCTATCATACGTAAGTTAGAACGTGTGGGTGATCAGGCGAAAAATGTAGCGGAAGAAATTATTTTTTATATTGAAGCGAAAGTGTTGAAACACCGTTCCATTGTTGAAAAAAACAAAAAATAAATTTTCTTGTCTTTTTTGATTGCTTTAATGTGATTAAAAAATACTTCATTTTGATTTTAATCTGAATTATCATTTTTATATGCTGCAATTATCCGATGATATTGTAGCTATAAAACATATTCTTTTGGTATTAAAGGGGATTTCTCCCTTTCTCTTCTTTTTTCGGATGTTTCCCAGTTTAATCCATGTTTTTATGAATTTTTTTCGCCCCTATCACCTTTTTTGATTGTTGGACGATGTCCTTTTTTAGATTTTAAAAAAACGGGATTGAGGCTGTTGTTAGTTGTAAATTCAGCATCTTGAATGCAATCGTTTGCCTTCCCATGAAATGAAATCTCACCAGATAGGACGCAGCAGGCAGTATATTTCAACAATTCTTTGTTGTGAATGCTTTAATTTTAATATTCAATCATATACGAAAATTAATCAAAATGGGCATTAAAAAAGTGGAATTAATACCTTTTTAATAATAGAAAAATCATTTCGTGATTGTATTTTTTTGATACATTTAAATCCACAAATAGTAACACATAAAAAACGATATAAAATGGGCTTTAACATCTTTCATTTTTTTCAACCAAAAGATAAAATATTTTTTGTGCTTTTTGAAAAAGCAACCGCTAATTTAATTGATATTTCAAAAGCATTAGTTGAAATGGTAACAACTACTTCCTTGGATAGAAGAAAAGAGTTGATCCGCGAAATTGAGCGTTTGGAACATGTTGGCGACAGCATCACTCACGAAACCTTTCACGAATTAAGCGCGAATTTTATTACGCCTTACGATAGAGAAGATATCCATTCTTTGATTTCTGCAATTGATGATATTGCTGATTATGTTCATGGTTCTTCAAAACGAATTGAGCTCTATAAAGTGGAAACAATGACTCCCGCTATTATTAAGCTTGCCGAATTGATTGAAAAGTGTTCAGAGGAATTGCATAATGCTGTGTGTGAATTAAAGAACATGAAAAATATTAATAAGATCAAAGAAGCCTGTGTTCGTATTAACAGCATCGAAAATCATGCTGATGATATTTTCGATATGGCTATTGCTAAATTATTTGAAGAGGAAAAAAATGCAATTGAGATCATAAAAATGAAGGAAGTGCTTTTGGCATTGGAAACTGCTACTGATATGTGTGAAGATGCTGCAAATGTTCTTGAATCTATTTTGGTTAAGAATGCATAAAAAAAATAAATTGGAGAATTAGAGATATAAAGAATTGGAGTTTAAAACAAATCACTAAATCTCAAATTCATTAAATCGGCAATTCTCTGAATCTCTAACTCACTAAATAAAAGATGACTATATTAATCATTATAATTGTACTTGCTATTGTTTTTGACCTTATTAATGGCTTTCATGATGCAGCAAATTCAATAGCAACCATTGTTTCCACAAAAGTACTTTCTCCTTTCCAGGCCGTTATTTGGGCGGCATTTTTTAACGTTGTTGCTTTCTGGATATTTGATTTGAAAGTTGCTGATACGGTTGCAAAAATTGTACACACTGATGCTATTAATTTTGCTGTTGTTGCGGCCGGTTTAATTGCAGCTATCTCCTGGAACTTATTAACATGGTGGTTTGGTATTCCTTCGAGCTCATCTCATACATTGATCGGTGGATTTGCAGGGGCTGCTGTTGCACATGCAGGTTTTGGAGTGGTGAATCAGGAAAAAATCCTTATCACATTTGCATTTATTTTTCTCGCTCCAATTATTGGTATGATAATGTCATCAATCATTACTGTTATTATTGTAAACATTAGCAAAAAGGCTCATCCCGCGCGAGCTACCCGTTGGTTTAAACGTTTACAGCTCGTTTCTTCAGGTCTATTCAGTATCGGACACGGTGGTAATGATGCCCAGAAAGTAATGGGTATTATGGCCGCAGCGTTAATGGTATATGTGGCACAATTACAAGCCCAGGGTTTGCCAATACCTGAATGGGCTCAGATCGAGCAAATTGCAGATGCAAAGGGTAAAATGTCAATACATCACATTCCTAGCTGGATACCAATTGCGTGCTATACTGCAATCGGTTGCGGGACAATGATGGGTGGTTGGAAAATTATTAAAACTATGGGCACTAAAATCACTAAAGTAACCCCTCTTGAAGGAGTGAGTGCGGAAACTGCAGGTGCACTTACACTTTTTATGACTGAGAAAATGGGTATTCCTGTAAGTACAACGCATACAATAACCGGTTCTATTATTGGTGTTGGTATTACTAAACGCGTATCTGCTGTAAAATGGGGTATTACTATCAGTTTACTATGGGCGTGGATCTTAACTATTCCTATCAGTGGATTACTAGGGGCTTTATTGTTTTGGTTACTTGATTTAATGGGAATAAAATAAAAAGAATAGGAGTTTTTTTTGATTCGCTATTTTTATTTTAAATATTTTGTTCATTCTCCAGTGATTTCTCTTTCTTCTGTTGGCTGCTGTTTCTGTGCATTTACTAGTGTCAGTGCAGGTTAACCCTCGCGCACGGTTATATTGAGCTTGTCGGAATACATGTTAAGCCTTTAAACGATAGTGTGTTCAAGTTTAGTAAATTTAAAGAGACTCCAATTCGCTTTATTCGCATTTTTCCTCCATTATATATTTCAATTTTTATTTAATGTTTTTTGTACTTTTGTGTTTGTAACTGACCATTTATTAGGGTATTGAACCTTTTGTTTCATTTATTCTTTTATTGTGTGAGAGTTCAATATTATAGTCATATTTCCGTTTTATAATACAGTTTATAAATAATAATTTAGTATGAAAATTAAAAAAAGTTTGTTTCTTCTGTCGTTCATTTTATTTACCGGAAGCACATTTGCGCAGTTGGTAACAGAATATTGGGATGCTGCTCAAACGAAAAAGAAAAGTGAGCAGCAAATGAAAGATGGGATGCAGCATGGTAAATATACTGCATGGTATTTAAATGCTGAGGTTGCTAAAGAAGGCAGTTTTCTTGAAGGAAAAGAAAATGGAAAATTTGTTTCCTATTATGCCGATAAAAAAAATAAGACGGAAGAAAATTATAGTAAAGGGAAAAAGAATGGTGCTTTTAAATACTGGTATAGTAATGGAAACAAAGCACAATACACTTTTTTTAAAGATGATAAACCGGACAGTGTATGGACAGGATGGTACGAAAATGGAACATTAAAAAGTGTTGAAAATTATTTGACAGGAAAAAAGGAAGGCTCCTGGATTTATTACTACGGAAGCGGACAAAAAGAAAGTGAAGGCGGGTTTAAAAATAATGTTGCCGAAGGAAATTATAATGGTTGGTATGCCGATGGAAAAAAACAAAAAGAAGGTTTTTATAAAAATGGGAAACAAGTTGGGCTATGGAAGGAATGGTTTAAAACGGGAAAACCTCAACAGGAATTAATGTATGAAAATGAGGAGGTACTCTTTATTAATCTTTGGTCGGAAGCTGATGAACAAATCATAAAAAACGGGAACGGAAAACTCACTATAGTTTACGATAACGGCAAAAAGAAAGCTGAAGGCGATTATAAAGATGGCCGTATGGACGGAGAATGGTTGTATTATACAACTACCGGTGAAAAAGATTATGTGGTCACCTACAAACTGGGAAAGAAAAATGGAATTTGTACAAACTGGTTTAAAAGCGGAACGATAAAAAGTCAAGGGCCCTTTGTAAATGATAAAAAAACAGGCTATTGGAAATGGTTTAACGAAGAAGGTAAAATTGAAATGGAAGGTTTGTTGGTCAATGATCTCCGTAATGAAAAGTGGATGAATTGGTTTGATACCGGCATCAAGGAATCGGAAGGCTATTATAAAGATGATTTGTTGGACAGCCTATGGACGTATTGGTATAAGGATGGATCAAAATGGAAAGAAGGTAATTTTAAATTAAATAAAAAAGAAGCGATCTGGACCGTATGGTTTGAGAATGGTCAAAAACTTCAGGAAGGTAAATACAGTGCCGGAAAAGAAGAAGGGACCTGGATGTCTTGGTACGATAGTGGTTTAACTAAAGATGTAGGGAATTTTAAAGCCGGAAAAATGGATGGTAGTTGGAAAGGGTTGTTTCCAAACGAGAAACCTAACTACGAAGGTTTTTATAAAGACGGTTTAAAAAATGGCGCATGGAAATATTATTTTGATTCCGGAAAAATGAAAGAAGAGGGAAGCTACAAAGCAGGCAAGAAAAATGGACATTGGATATTCTGGACTCCTCAAGGTATTATGGATAGTGAAGGAAATTACAAAGACGAAAGGCCTGATGGCCATTGGGTAAATTATTATCCAACAGGTGTAAAATCCATGGAGCAAACTTTTACAGAAGGAAAATTAAGTGGTAAGTGCAGTTCTTGGTATGAAAATGCTAAATTGAAAGGCCACACTTCTTATAAATTAGTTAGGGATAAAAAAGGCAGTCGTGTAGAAAGCAAGCCACATGGTAACTGGATCTATTATGATATGAATGGCAAAATACTAATGGAGACCACTTATAAATATGGTGTTAGACAAAATTAATTGTTTGTGACCTAGTTTTGTTTGACTACAAAAAAATTATTTTAATAATTCCAGTACTTTTTCAGGAGGCCTTCCAATAATTGCTTTGTTGCCTTTAACAATTATTGGACGTTCAATTAAAATAGGGTTTTCAGCAAGTGCTTTTACCCATTCACTTTCTGATAATTTTTTATCAGCGAATTTTTCTTTATACAGAGGTTCTCCTTTACGGACAATATCCTGAGCCTTCATACCCAGCATTTTCAAAAGTCCTTTGATCTCTTTTTGTGTTGGAGGTGTTTTTAAATATTCTATAGTTTCAAATTCCACACCTTTATCTTGTAAAATGCTACATGCTTCGCGACTCTTAGAGCATCTTGTATTATGATATATTTTGAGCATTTTTTTTAGAAAATAAATAATTTAATTATAAGAGTTGCTTCTTGCAAAAAGCCTTGTAATGATTGCCTTAACAACTAACAACTAACAACTAACAACTAACAACTAACAACTAACAACCAACAACCAACAACTAACTATTCCCATACTCCATTAAAAACGCTTTAATAAAACCATCCAGATCCCCATCCATTACGGCTTGTACGTTTGAAGTTTCATAACCTGTACGAATATCTTTGATTAATTTATAAGGTTGAAAAACATAGTTGCGAATTTGTGAACCCCATTCAATTTTCTTTTTATTTCCTTCAATCTTATCAATTGCTTCACGTTGTTTACGTAATTCAATTTCAAATAATTGGGATTTTAAAAGTTTGATGGCATTTTCTTTATTCTGCAATTGTGAACGTGATTCCTGGTTTTTAATAATGATTCCGGAAGGTTTGTGATGTAAGCGTACAGCGGTTTCTACCTTATTTACGTTTTGTCCTCCGGCACCTCCTGCACGAAATGTATCAAATTCGATATCTCCCGGATTTACATCTATTTCAATAGTATCATCAATTAATGGATATGCATATACTGATGCAAAGGAGGTATGGCGTTTCGCATTTGCGTCAAACGGAGAAATGCGCACCAAACGGTGTACACCGTTTTCCCCTTTTAAATAACCAAAAGCATAATCGCCTACAAATTCTAATGTAACGGATTTTATTCCTGCTGCATCACCATCAGTTCGGTCGGTTTCAATTATTTTGTAACCATGTTTACTTCCCCACATCATATACATGCGCATCAGCATTTCTGCCCAATCGCAGCTTTCAGTGCCGCCTGCACCTGAATTTATTTGTATTACACAACTTAAAACATCCTCTTTTCCACTGAGCATATTTTTAAATTCAATTTCTTCCAGCATTTTTGATGTGGTTTGAAACTGCTGTTCTACATCATCTTCGGTGGCTTCACCTTCTTTGTAGAACTCATACAAAAGGGTAAGGTCATCCATACTCCCTGTTAAGGCAGCATATGATCTGGTCCAGTCTTTTTTGATTTTGGTAAGTTTAAGGAGCTCTTCTGCTTTTTTGGGGTTATCCCAAAAATTAGGAGCGAGAGCTTTTTCTTCTTCTTCGGCTATTTCCAGCAATTTACGATCGAGGTCAAAGATGCCCCCTTAACGCACTCGTGCGTTCCCGAAGGTCTTTTAATTGGTCAGTTGTAATCATGGTGCAATTTAATAAATTAATGTCAGTTTTGATGAAAATTCACCGTATTTTTGTAACAATTTTACTGGGAAAGTCATCCTGAACTGAGTTCAGGATCTTAAAATCAAGTTTTTGCAAAGAATCTAAAAAATGTTCAGAAAGACCACCCCTACAGCAATAATTCAATAATTCAATGCAAACAAAGTATTTTAGGATCAACAAACAGGAATATTGTCATATTACGGACGATACTATTTTTATTATCAATACCAAGGAAGTAGTACGTATACCGTTGGAACACGAATTAGGAGAAGGCTGGGGGGTAATGAGTATTTTGAACTATTTATTATTTGCTTTTCTGTTTTTTTATTCCGCGATAGCAGTAACATATTACGGAGTAAATTTCTTCAAAGAACCAATTAATTATGGTGCGCTTTTTCTTTTATTGATTTCCTTCATGCGTATTAAAG
>JAZKBX010000292.1:0-4679 GCA_040388455.1 Bacteroidota bacterium | reverse complement strand
AGAAATTTTCTTTGTGGTGTAACGAAAATTGTATCCATATATAAATCTAATTGTTAAATCCAATGATATCCCTTTTTTGGGGGAGAGTTCTAAAACTCGCGGGGCAAAATTATAAGAAACATTAATTGTAGGTTCAAAAAATGTTAAAATTTTATAAAATATGTACAGTTTATAATCGTTCTTAATAAGGCCGGATTTCTTCTTTGTTTTTTTTGAAAATTTGTCAATAAAAAGGTGTTTCTTGTCTGATGAAATCAATTATTTGTCGAAGGTGTTTTTTTGAAATACTTCCATTTGTTATTTTAAAATAGATATAAACTTTTGCTTTAAAAGTTTAATAAATTAACTTTGTTGAATGAATAATACGGATATGAAGCATTCAAAATTAATAATAAGAGTAGCATTAAGTGCAGTGTTTATGGTATTGTCATGCCATTTTGTGTACGCTCAAAAAGCTGCTGCAGATACAGGTAAGGTAGAGTTTGTGCAGGATTACAAGGTGCAGGAATTGCTGAATAAACATGTTGAGATCAATTCGAAAGCACCTATTAAAGGCTACCGCGTGAAGATCCATTTTGGTTCAGATAAAAATAAGGCCAGGGAAATTAAAGGAAATTTTATTGCAAAGTTCCCGGATGTTCCTGCCTATGAAAAGTATGATCAACCAAATTTTAATATCCGCGTAGGTGATTTCAGAACAAAACTGGAAGCATATAAATTTTTAAAAGAGGTACAGGTAGAATTCCCTTCTGCTTTTTTAGTACAAGATGAGATAGAGCTGCCTAAACTATAGGCTTGATTGAAATGAGAAACTTTTTTTCTTTTTCTTAGTTCAAAATTCCTATGTAAATCAGTTGTGTAATTGGAAATGCAGAATTTATTTTTATAAAATGTAATTTCATTTAATTCAAATTTACAAAATGAAAAAATCTATCCTTTTTTCAGGCCTGCTTGCTGTTTCGGGTGTTTGTGCTCAAACAAAAAAAAATGACAGCAAGTTGCCAGTGATAACATGTTCTGAGTTTCACATTACCAAACCTCTATCCGAATTATTTGCTGAAAATCAAATTGAAGCGGATTTTATCTCTAAAGACAAAAAAGAATTCCAGGACCGTAAAAATAGAAAACCTCACGCTATTCTTTTTAATGATGCTGATAGTGATCAAGACAGAGAAGAAACTACTGTGCAGCAAACCATTATGGGGGACAGGCAACAGCAAGCGCCACTTGTAAATTGGCTTGGCCAGGATGGTAACGGATCTTATCCTCCTGACCCGAGTGGTGCCGCAGGACCTGATAATTATGTACAGCTGGTAAATTCTACAACTTTTAAAGTTTACAGTAAAACCGGTGTAACACAATTGACGGGTAGTTTAGGTTCTTTATGGAGCCCTGCTACCGGTGATGCCGGTGACCCTATTGTAATGTATGATAAATATGCTGACCGTTGGTTTCTTAGCCAGTTTTCAGATATAGGAAATGAAATTTATATAGCAATTTCGCAAACCAATGATCCCACAGGGGCTTATTATGCTTATACGTTCACATCACCTGAATTTCCTGATTATTTAAAATTTTCCATCTGGGCCGATGGTTATTACATGACTTCCAATCAAACTCCAAAGGTTTTTTGTTTTGAAAGAGATCAGATGTTAATCGGTAATGCTGCTTCAAGATCAGTTTACGCATTGTATACACCTCCTCCTTTAGGTCCTGAAATGTACTGTGCATTACCGGGTGATGCAGATGGACAATTACCTCCGGCCGGAACACCTTGTCCGTTTTTTGCTTTTTCCGATGATGCATGGGGCGGTGGTAATATTGATGCAATATTAATATACAAAATGGCTGTAGTTTGGGGAGCCACTCCAAGTGCCACTATTTCAACTGATGGTACTGTTCCCCTCTCCGCATTCGATTCCTCGTCCGATCCAAATTGGGATGATATTTCACAGCCCGGAACAACAGACAAACTGGATGGCCTGGGTAGCCTGTTAACTTATAGGGCACCCTGGAGAAAATGGGTAGGATATAACTCAGTAGTTCTGAATTTTTCAATTAAATTAAGCGCAACACAGCACAGCATCAGGTGGTGCGAATTGAGGCAGAATCAAGGTACAGGCATTTGGAGTTTAATGCAGGAAGGAACCTATACCCCTGATTCGCATAGCAGATGGTTGGGAAGTATTGCAATGGATGATAATGGCAGCATTGCTTTATGTTACGCAAAATCATCAACTTCTGTTTCTCCCAGCTTATGTTATACAGGGAGGTTAGCCAGTGATCCTTTAGGAACAATGACATTTGCTGAACAAACTGCAATTGCGGGCAGTGGCGCACAAACAGGAGTAAACCGATTCGGAGATTATTCTCAAACCTCATTGGACCCTGATGGCATTACCTTTTGGCATACAGGAGAGTATGTTTTATCGGGGAATCCGGCCACAAGGATCTATTCCTTCCAACTTCCTGCCGGAAGTGTTGGTGTTGATAACATCCAAAATCAGCCGGTATTTATTGTTTTTCAATCGGAAAATAAATTGATTTTTAAAGCAGAGAAACTACATTCAAATGAGGAATTTGTTGTTGATCTTTTTGATATTACAGGGAAACAGATTAATGGTAAAAAAATCACACCTGTTTTAAATAGATTTGATACAACTATTGATGTTAGTGGTTTAGCGAAAGGATCTTATCTTGTAAGAGTTGGAAACAGTAATTTTCAAAGAGTTATTAAAACAATTATAAATTAATTCAAAACTTACTGAATCATAATTTTCTAATAGAAAAAGAAAAACTTTGAACTTAAAATCAGTCATAAAAAAAAGAGAATTTATGAAGAATATTTTTTGTTTTTTTTTAATTTTTATTTCTACGATGTCGTGTCGTACAGCTCAAAAAGATATAGTATCAGGCCCTAAGGCCGAACAAGCCGCAGATGTATCCAAAACCAGCGGGAAGGTTTCTCATCAATTCAGAGTGACGGGATGCGCCACAGTTATTGTTGTTGCAGGTACCACACCTCCTTTAATACTCATTCCAAAAAATAAATTGCCTGACAATATGGATGTGAATGGATTGGAAATTTCTTTTAATTATAGAAAACTGAAAGTGCCTCAACCAGTTGGGTGTAGTAAGGGAATTCCAGCAGAACTTACTGATATTACAAGAAAATAGATCTGTTTAAGCGACTAATAAATTTTATTTAAACTATAACAACTTATAGCAGCTTGCGCACCTTTCTCTTAACTAAACTGTAATTGTTTGAGTGGATTTGAGAAATTGTGAAAAGGCATTCAAAATTATTTTTGAATAAATTTAATTGGTAACCGTAATCGCTGAAGTAGATACCGTATTGCTTACGTTTCCTGTTCTGTCTTTTAAAAACACAGAGAATGAAACAGCTTGAGAAGTTGCTCCGTTTGTAATAGCAGTGTTTTTTAATTCAATAGTTAATGTCCCTTGTATTGCTGTAGCTGTTCCGGAAGGTGCAAGCTGAGATATTCGGTATTGATATATTACATTATTTCTTGTATCCGTTAAAAAAAGATTTTTTACATCAGGTGTATTTTCTCCCAGATCACCATCCCCATCTTTATAGGATATTGTAACCGTAATCTTATCCTGGTATTCAACTGCTGTTGAAGGTGTAATGCTTACAAATTCAATGGCGGGAGTTGTAGAAATTTCAATTGAATCATCCTTTTTACACGAGGAGATCACACCAAAAAAAATAAATAGAATAAAAAGTTTTTTCATTGTTAATAAACGTAAAAGGACCAATAAGTTTTATACTGAACTTGTAAATTGTCGGTAGGGAATTGGGTGTTATTAGTATGGTCACCATCATTCACAAAATAACGCATATACACTATCTGATTTTGCGGTAAATCGGAAGTATTTATAGTTATCCCAAAAAAGTCATTTTCATTTGGTGGTGGCACATGAATATATTGAGCTGTAAAAGCAATAGGGTTGCTGAAATCATCAGGATCAAACGATAATTTCATTTGATTCACCAGAAGTTGAGGATAATCGGTGCTGTCGTCCGATACGATAAATGCAAAAACTACATTGGTATTGGTTGGAAGAAGAAAGGAATTGTAAGGAACGCTATCAATTCTATTGTTTTGTGCCGTATATTGAATCTGGTATGTTGCAGCATCAACAACAGCATAGTAGGGGTTTATTGTTGGTTCAAAATTAGGGTAAGTGGGCACATTGCCAAACACATCTTTGGCTCCTGCGGTTATCCAGTTTTTTATTGCCTGAACATCTCCGGCAGGAAGCGGCACACCAATATTATCCTGAGGCATCCTATCGTCCTGGTTTACAAAACAGCAATTGGTGATACGTTCATAAAGCACTGACTCAAAAGGTTGGTAAGGAACAACCCTGAAAGCGAATGTTTCGTCTGCATTGTTTTTTTTCACCGGGTGATACACCAGTGTTGAGTATGACGATTGAGGTGTTCTGAAATCCGGTTCAAAGTTACCATCGTGACATCCGGGAACAGCACATTTCGGTTGTAAAATATTGGTATGGATCCCAACTAACGAATTTGGGTCGGGATTCGGAACAACAGGCACAGTGCCATAATCGATAGTAGCAAATGGATTGGCAGGAGCCGGATCTTCCGTTTTTTTACAACCATTTTGAATCATCACCACTACTATAAT
>JAZKBX010000291.1:0-10937 GCA_040388455.1 Bacteroidota bacterium | reverse complement strand
TTCTCCGATTTTTCTTCGGAGAAGATTGAAGCGGAAAGCCCGCCACTTTCTACCTCACCCCTTAACCCCCTCTCCAAGTGGAGAGGGGGTGAAGGGGTGAGGTAGAAAGTGGAACGCCCAAAATTCTATAAAACAAAAGAGCCCCATATTACTATGGAGCTCTTTGATATCTTTTCAGATTATTTATCCGTAAAAACGGACCTAATGAGTGATCTCAATAAAATTAATCAACTACCTGAACCATTTTAAATGGAACATTAATAATTGCCTGGTAATCTTCTCCCGCTTCTAACATATCCTCATCATCTTCTTCGTAATACCAGTTAATAACTACTTTACTACCACCTTTATTGATACCTTCCAATTTTTTGAATACATCTAAAATACATTTTGAAGAGCTTGTATTAAAATACTCTAACTGAATGTTTACATTAGTTTCAGTTTGTGGTTTACCTGCGTATCTTTCCAACAAATCTACTATTGGCTTATAAAACTCAATAGAATTTTCAGGAATTGAACGCCCTTTAATTTCTAAAAAACCTTTTGCTGTATCAAAATTAACAGTTGGCGTTTTTGGTGTTCCTTCAATTGATATTGCTTCCATATAATCTACGTTTTATTGTGAAATATTAATATTTAAACTAAAAAATGAGTAATTCTCGTCAACGGGAGTAAAATGAAATTGAAGTTTCCCCCCTGTTTTACGTGCAATGTCAATCATGCCCAGGCCACCTCCGCCTTTTAATGACATTTCACCGTTATTCAAAACTGCTTTATAGTATTCTTTTAATTCTTCTTTGCTCAGTAAATTTATATCTTCCAAAAGCTTTTGCAAGTTTGGAATGTTTTCATTTTTAATGTAATTGCCGGTAATAATATTATACTGACCATCAATTTTACCGATCATAAAAATCGCTGAACGGATCTTATCATCCTGATTCGGAGACATCTCGTCCATGTGATGGTAAAGGTTTTGAAGACATTCAACCAGCACATTATAAACCTTCTTTTTAACTTTAGGTTCTTCCTGCCAATTGTCCAGCTTCGCTTCCATTATTTGCAGAATAGAGGTAAGCAAGTCTGATGTAATATCCCCTTTAAAAGAGAGCATAATATTATTTTGCTCCATTTTATCGTAGAAACCATATATATCTAACACCATAAAACGCTTTTTTAATTAATGAAGCCTGTTATCCTGAATAATTAATTACGCAAATATATACATAAGTTTAATTAAACAAACAATTACTGCTTTTATTTCTGCATTTTATAAAAATATATTTTCAAAACCTTTGGCATTGTAACTGAGCTTTTTATCTCTCAATAATTGCTTCTTTCAACGTAAAAAAAGGATAAACTTTATTAATTTTATTTACAAATAGTTTAGCTTAAAATTCTTTGAACAAAATTGCTTTTTTATTCAAAAAAACGGCCACCTCAAAGCATCTGCAAAATTAGTTCAAATATCTATAAAATATATCACACAATCTATCTTAAATGCAAATAAATTTGCATTTAAATTAAAATTGAATGAAATTTTAATGAAACTAAAACAAGGTTTCTTACAGATATTCTAATTTTAGTCCCAAGAAAAATGGAGATAACAACCCTACAAAAAAGAGTGGAAATGTTTATTTCTTTCTCATAAAAATCTGAATAGGAACGCCTGACAAATTAAATTGCTCGCGCATCCTGTTTTCAAGAAAACGAATATAAGCTTCGGTTACATATTGTGGAAGATTGCAATAGAATGCGAACGTAGGTGCATGTGTTGGCAACTGATTAATAAATTTAATTTTCACATGCTTTCCTTTGATTGCCGCAGGTGGCTGGTTCTCAACAATTGGTAACATCACATCGTTTAGATGGCGGGTTTTAATTGTTTGAACACGGTTTGCACATACCTCTTCGGCAATTTCAATGGCTTTTAAAACCCTTTGCTTAGTTAATGCTGAAGTAAATACGATAGGAACGTCACGGAACGGAGCCAATTTCTCACGAATTTTTTCTTCGTATTCTTTTGTAGAATTCGTGTTCTTTTCTACCAGATCCCATTTGTTTACAACTATTACAACGCCTTTGCGATTACTTTCCGCTAAATGGAAAATGTTGATATCCTGAGCTTCCAAACCTAAAGTTGCATCAATTAAAAGCAACATCACATCGCAATCTTCGATGGCACGGATAGAACGCATTACGGAATAAAACTCCAGATCTTCCTCTACCTTCGACTTTTTACGGATCCCGGCAGTATCAATTAATAAGAAATCGTGGCCGAAAGCAGTGTACCGGGTATTGATAGAATCCCTTGTGGTACCAGCAATGTCAGTTACAATATTTCGTTCTTTACCAAGCAATGCATTTATAAAAGATGATTTACCTACGTTTGGACGGCCAACAACTGCAAATTTGGGAATGTTTAATTCTTCCTCTTTAAAATCAGTATCCAGGGCTTTTACCACCTCATCCAACAGTTCACCTGTTCCACTTCCGCTTATTGCAGAAATGTTATATGGTTCACCCAAACCTAAGGCGTAAAACTCGCCCGACATACCTTGTCTAACAAAATTATCAACCTTATTAGAAACCACAAATACTTTCTTTTTGCCTCTTCTTAATATATCAGCTACCACTTTATCGTCTTCTGTGATCCCTTCCGACACATCAAGCACAAATAAGATCACATTTGCCTCTTCAATGGCCAGCTTCACTTGCTTACGAATTTCACCTTCAAAAATATCATCCGATCCTTTTACGTACCCTCCGGTATCGATCACAGAAAACTCTAATCCATTCCATTCCGATTTCCCGTAATGCCTGTCGCGTGTTACCCCTGATTCCGCATCAACTATCGCTTTTCTGCTTTCCGTTAAACGATTAAAAATTGTTGATTTCCCTACATTCGGACGTCCTACTATTGCTACTATATTTGCCATATTATTTTAAAATTTATTTTTATTGTTCAGGTTCTTTGGGCGTGTCCCTTTCTTGAAAAAGAAAGGGTCGGGCTTTACGCTTCAATCTTTTCCGATAAAAATCGGAAAAGGATTTACGCTGCAATCCCTCACGCATTTCGGAATCTGAAATCCCCTTGGTATTACAATTAAAAATTGGTTCTAATTGGAGTACCCAAAACGTTTTAGTTGATTATCACTATCACGCCAGTCTTTATTTACTTTTACGAATAGTTCGAGGAATACCTGTTTTTGCAAAAAGGTTTCCATATCCTTTCGTGCATCAGTACCTACTTTTTTAAGGGCTTTCCCTTGATGTCCAATGATAATGCCTTTTTGTGAATCACGTATTACCAATATTTCGGCACGTATCTTTACTATTTTTTCTTCTTCTTTAAATGATTCTATAACCACCTCCACCGAATAAGGAATCTCCTTTTTATAGTTCATCAATATTTTTTCACGAATGATCTCAGAAATAAAAAACTTTTCCGGTTTATCCGTTAACTGATCTTTAGCATAAAACCCGGGTCCTTCAGGTAAAAGTGCCAGAATGCGATCAAATATATAGCTTACATTAAATTTTTCGAGTGCCGAAACTGGTATTACTTCCGCATTCGGAACCTCTGTTTTCCAGTACTGTACCTTTGTTTCTAATTGATCCTGAACAGCCAGGTCAATTTTGTTGACAAGCAATAGTACAGGCACCTTTGCGTTTTTTATTTTATGAAGAACCTGCTCTTCAATTTTAATATCTTCAAAAATATCGGTAACAAAAAGCATGATATCGGCATCTGTAATTGCAGTATAAACAAAGTCCATCATGGATGCCTGCAACTTATAATTGGGCTTTAGCACCCCCGGGGTATCGGAATAAACAATTTGAAAATCCTCCCCATTCACAATTCCCATGATCCGGTGACGGGTAGTTTGCGCTTTTGAGGTAATAATTGACAGGCGTTCCCCCACTAAAACGTTCATAAGTGTAGATTTACCCACATTGGGACTACCTATAATATTCACAAAACCAGCCTTATGCACCATTTAATAAAATGTTAATAAAATTTATTTGGAGTACAAAGAAACAAAATATATCTTTGCACTCCCAAAAGAAACGACATAGAGCTGTATTTATTCTATGATTTAGTGTTTAAGGGATGATTAATAAGTAATAAAAAGTTGAAATAGACGTTATATATTAATAAAGATATATTGCGGGGTGGAGCAGTTGGTAGCTCGTTGGGCTCATAACCCAAAGGTCATCGGTTCGAGTCCGGTCCCCGCTACTTCTAAGGACGGCAACAGAAAATCTCTGTTGCCGTTTTTTATTTCCTCCTCATTAAGCCCTGATACTGCGCGGGTTATGTCAAACACGAGGTTTACTTTTTTGGTTAGATATTCTCTTTTTTTCACATCTATGACTATGCCGTTTGGAAAGACCGTTTCCTGAATTCGTTTCTTTGTCGCAAAATCATTAGACACCCAGTATTTAGTGATGTTTGACACCACATCTTTAGATAAATTAATATAGTTATTTAGGTTAGATATTTTTACGAGTCCGTTCCCCATGCTTTTTAGGATTCCATTAATTTTGCCATCAATCTCACTCTTCACCTCTTGGTAAATCTCTTTATCCAATTCCCCTAAAGCATATTTTTTCTTAATGTTTTTTAAATCACTTTCTTGTTTAATTAATTCCTTTTGCAAATTTTTTTCTTCCTCTTCCTTTTCAGAATTTAGCGTTTCATAAGTCAGTTTTAATTGCTCTTCAAATAAGCCTTCTAATTCTTTTGGTAATTGATAGTCATTTAAAAAGGTTATAAACAAATTGTGCGCACCTTCCGCTTTTGCCCTTTGGGTAGTATTGGCATTTATCGAAAAACCTGAGCATGTTTGACACTTATAATAATGCACCTTTTTCTTTTTAACTTCATAGCCCGTGAGTTTCCCTCCGCATTTAGAGCAACAAATAAACCCATTTAAGGGTCTTTCAGGGTTTGCTTTATCTTGTTTAAAACCAAAATTATTGCCTTTTAAAATTTCTTGAACTTCAAAAAAATCAGATTTTGAAACAATTTTGTCCCAACTCCCTTTTACCGGCTCGTCTAACATTTTATTTACACTTACACCGCAATAGAAAGGCTTTCGCCACATTATACTTAATTTTTGTTTTGAGATATTCACCCCCATTGCCGCAAGTTTGGCGCGAATTTCAAAATCTTTATCCCCTTCTAGTTTCCATTTCCACGCTTGGCGAAGTTTTTCGCCCACTTCATTGATTTTAATTTCTTGTTTCTCGCTATATAAACTTCGGTTTTTCACTCTTGTACCAAACATTGTATAACCCATCGGAACATTCCCTAGCCAACCTCCATTTTTTAATAAGCTTTTCATTCCGGGTATGGTAACCTTTAATCTATCAATGTTTTCCTGACTAGCTTTGATTAAACTATTGAATATTTCTAGCTTCCCTTGCTCTGTAATGGTGTTTTTCCCTGTAGATACTTCAATTAAATTTACTCCTAAAGTTTCAATAACTTCATGCGCCAATGATATTCCGCTGCCTCCTGTGCGAGAGAAACGGCTCATGGTGTAGATCAAAATTGCGAAGGGCCTTTTCTTAGCATCTCTAATTTCCTGAATTAATTTAGAAAATTCTTTGCGAGTAAAATCTCCACTTGCACTTTCATAAGTACCACCAAAGGTGTTTGAAATGCTATAATCATTTTCTAGGGCATACTTATACCCTGAATCCTTTTGATTTTGTAAACTTTTATTTACTTCCTGGTCTTTTGAAGACACGCGAGTGTAAAGCCAAACATCATTAGTTTGCTTTTTTTCATCTTTTGATCTATTTACAAACGATTTAAAGTTTTCCAGTCCCATAATTGAAAATGTTATAAGATATTATTGATAATTTATATAGTCCGTCAATTATTTCATTTGCGTCTTGTTCACTAATATCGGAAAATCCAACATTGCTTCTTACTTGGTTAATAGTCAACTTTTTAGGTTTCCCAAAATTATCCATACGTGAGTAGAAAAATTTACTCGCTGTTGACGTTTTATCGGAAACATTTTCAAATTCTTTTTCTTGTTTTAACTCTTCATTTACTAGCTTTTCATGTTTAAAACTTGACATTTTAGATACAAATCAGATGCAGGTCTGGCTTGTGATTCAGTGGCTGCACCATTTGTAATATCCTGCTGGTATCAGGTCATTTTTTTCTTATTAATATAATTAATCCAATATCACTTTTACTGTATTTGAAATTTTTGTTATCATTCCCTTATGGCTTTTTAATTCAATATCCTGATATAAACCCTCCTGTAAAATATCTACGATTTTCTTTTGGGGATTTTCAGATTTTGTCAATTTAAGATGTTTCATTTTTTTGTCTAAAAAGCTAATTGAAATAGTATCATAATTACCTGTATGAATTAGCTCCATTAGCCTAATTTCATTGGGTTCCAACAATTTCAATTCAGGTAAAAGGTAAACACTATTTTTATCAAGCAAAAAATCTTTAATTATTTTTGAAATAGAGATGCTTATGTGAGATTCAAAAAGCTTTAGTTCCCTGATTTCTTTATCAAAAAGTTCATCTTTTCCTTCATACCAAATGACTACACCTCCATTTTTAAATAAAAGTATGGATGTTGGTATTTTTAGAATTATGGATTGAGTGATAGCGATATAAAAATGCGTTAACCCTTCTTCATTCGCCTTTTTCCCTCCCTCCAACATTATATTTATTATTTCATCTTTTTGTGCTTCAGGAAAAGACATTCCCTTTTTTATTTCATCGATATTTTTTTTAAAATCTTTAAACAGTGGTTTCACATCAACCAAATCAAATAAAAAACCTTTTGCTTCCTTAATCAATTCAACAGGAACACCCAAGTCACGCATTTCGGCAATTACTCTTATCCAGGCATAATCGATGAAACTAAAATTTCGCCATTGAGTTTCATTTTTTCTCTGTGAACTCAATATTCCTTTTTTATCCCAATAGTTAATATTAGTATAGCTCACTCCCACATCTTTAGGGCTAAATATTTCAACATTCATTGACATAGCCAATTCAACGGACTTTTCAAAAGTTTTTGCTCCAAAAAACGGATCGAGAATAAATTTTTCCATCACACTTATTTTTTCATTTTATGTAAACTTACACAATTTAATTAATATGAACACATAATTATTGCTTTTTCTTTGAAAAGCTGGCGAATTTGAAATATGGGTATAAAAAAGATTTACCAAAAGCGACTCCAATGTCAGATCTGCTTATAGATTGTTGCAAAAATGAGATATTTGGGATCAATTAGCCAATTATTGAAAAGTATAATTATATCCCTTCGCTTTTTTGTGTAAATTTCAGCCTGTTAAAGCCCGAATATGGTTGATAAAAAGAGTCTATCTGAACGTGATATTTGTACAAAATTTATTACTCCTGCGGTTCAAAAATCGGGGTGGAATACCATTACACAGTTATTAGAGGAAGTTTCTTTTACTGATGGTAAAATTTACGTTCGTGGAAAATTAACAGCAAGAGGAAACCAAAAACGAGCAGACTACATTCTGTATTACAAACCCAACATTCCTATTGCTATCATTGAAGCAAAAGACAATAAACATTCTGTAAGGGCTGGAATTCAGCAGGCTTTGGACTATGCCCGAATACTTGACATTCCTTGTGTTTTCAGTAGCAACGGTGATGGTTTTTTATTTCATGACCGAACTGCCTCTGACGGGAATATTGAAACCGAAATATCAATTGACAACTTCCCCACTCCCGAACAACTTTGGGAGAAATATAAAAAATACAAAGGCATCACAACGCCAACCGAAGAAAAAATTGCTTCTCAGGATTACTATTTTGACGGAACTACCCGAAAACCACGCTATTACCAACAAATTGCAATAAACAGAACAGTTGAAGCAATTGCGAAGGGACAAAACCGTATTATTTTGGTAATGGCAACAGGAACCGGAAAAACATATACCGCTTTTCAAATAGTTTATCGTTTGTGGAAATCTGGAACAAAAAAAAGAATTTTATTTTTAGCTGATAGAACCGCTTTAATTGACCAAACAAGAAAAGGGGATTTCAAACACTTTAAAGATAAGATGACCATTATTAGAAAAAAAGTCATTACAAATTCTGTTGGAAAAGATGAGCTGGTTTCAAATAAAAAAAGAGGAATTGACTCATCAGATAAAGCGTACGAAATTTTCCTTGGTTTATACCAAGGCTTGAGTAATAATGAACCTGGTATTGAAGATGCTTACAAAGATTTTTCTCCTGACTTCTTTGATTTAATTGTAATTGACGAGTGCCACAGAGGAAGCGCGAAAGAAGATAGTTCATGGAGAGAAATTCTCTCCTATTTCAAAAACGCAACACATATTGGTTTAACAGCCACTCCCAAGGAAACCAAAGAAACCAGTAATGCCGAATATTTCGGAGATCCTGTTTATACATATTCATTAAAGCAAGGAATTGATGATGGTTTTCTTGCCCCTTATCGTGTGGTAAGAGTTGGTTTAAATGTTGATGCTGAAGGCTGGCGACCGGACAAAGGCAAAACCGACAAAGAAGGCATAAAAGTTGAAGACCGTGTTTATAACCGCAAGGACTTTGACCGCAACTTGGTTATTGATGAACGAACAGCAGTAGTTGCAAAAAAACTTACCGAGTTTTTAAAAGGGTACGACCGTTTTGCAAAAACAATTGTGTTTTGTGTGGACATTGACCACGCTGAACGTATGCGCTCAGCTTTAGCAAAACAAAATGCTGATTTAGTTGCAGAAAATTACAAATACATCATGCAAATTACCGGGGACAATGAAGAAGGTAAAAGAGAATTAGACAATTTCATAAATCCTGAAGAAAGATATCCTGTAATTGCAACCACATCCGAATTAATGACAACTGGTGTTGATGCTCAAACTTGCAAGGTAATTGTGTTGGATGCCAACATCAATTCAATGACCAAGTTCAAACAAATTATCGGACGAGGGACACGAATAAATGAAGAGTTCGGGAAATTATTTTTTACCATTTTAGATTTTAGAAATGCGACTGATTTATTTGCTGACAAGGATTTCGATGGCGACCCTTTAAGAGTGAAACCTGTTTCACAAAACGAGGATTTATCTTTAGTTGTGATTGAAGAAGAAGAAAATACGATTACTGTATTAGATGAACTAACTGGAGAAGAAATAAAATTTGAAAAGGCTACCATCCGGTATCCTGATGGGTCACACCTTGGGGGCAATTGGATTTTAAAAGATCCTAATGGGCATAGAGAAAAAGTATATGTAAACGGTGTTGATGTTTCTGTTTTGGTAAGCCGTGAAATGTATTTCGATCAATATGGAAAACCAATTACAACAAGCCTTAAAGACCATACGAAAGAAATCATAAAAGAAAAATTTGCTTCCTTAAATGATTTCCTGAACAAATGGAATACTACCGACCGCAAAGAAGCAATCATTGCCGAGTTGCAAGAACAAGGGGTTATGGTAGAAGCGTTATATGATGCGGTAAATAAGGAAGTAGATTTATTTGACTTGATTTGCCATGTTGCTTATGACCAACCACCATTAACAAGAAAAGAAAGAGCAAACAATGTAAAGAAGCGTAACTACTTTACTAAATATGGCGCACAAACAAGGCAAGTATTAGAGGCCTTGTTAGATAAATATGCTGATGAAGGTATTACCAATATTGAAAGCATTGAAGTTTTAAGAGTAAACCCTTTTGATGAATTTGGCTCCCCTACCGAAATAATTAATGAGTTTGGGAGTAAAGAAAAATATTTGCAAGCAGTGAAAGAATTGGAAATTGAGCTTTATAAAACTGCATAATGGCATTAATAGAAATATCTGAAACACAATTAGCTTTTGGTTATTTACATTCTTATTTGAATGTGCATAGACCAAGACGCTTTATGCTACCATCTATTAGGCAAGAGGGGGGAATGGTGAGATTTCCATTTCCAGGCGCAGATATTATAATAAACGATAACCATTTGATTCAATTCAAAAGACCTTTTTTTTTCACTACTAATGGTATTAAAGAATTTTCAAATTACGATAAACCAACAGATATAGACCCTCCTTACTTTAGGCTATCTATTAAAAATGATAATCCAACAAATCAATTAAGGAACTTAGTTCGAGCTACGCAGCGTGGATTGTCAGCAGAATACATTAGCCCACTTTTTTCAGATGAAACTACTTTTTTTCGTTTATTAAGGAATGACACTCAGCATCTTCAAGCGTATGCGCATATTGATATTGCGCAATTTAGTAGAATGTTGACCACCATTGGAAACAATAACGACCACACAATTATCTATACTGTGGATAGCGTAAATAATGGGTTTTGTTACTGCTTCTCGGAGCCTAAAAAACTTACGGCAGGAAAATATTCTAATATTAAGGATGGCAAGGAAGACAAGCATTTCAAAGCTAGTGAAATTATTAAAATTATTTTATCAACCTTTTTCGAAAAGGAGGAAATTTCATTTCAATCAGAACACCCCTTGCAACAGTGTAGAGTTTTACAACAACGCTTACTAATTCAAAAGAATATTATTTGGGATTTTAACTACAAAATAAATACATGAGCAACATTAGTGGAGTAATAAAAAGTATTCAAAACATCATGTGGCAAGACACAGGGCTGAATGGCGATGCACAACGTATTGAACAATTAGGTTGGATGTTATTCTTAAAAATATTTTCTGATAAGGATAAAGAATTAGAACTGTTAGACGATAAATATAAATCTCCTATTCCTCATAAATTTCATTGGGTAAAAGAAAAAGGCAATTGGGCCGGTGATGATGAAGGAATGACCGGTGATGAACTGTTAGAGTTTGTGGACCGACAATTATTTCCTGCCTTCCGTAATTTGGATTTAAGCACCGGTAACCAACGTGCAGTAATAGTGCGTGAAGTGTTTGACGGCA
>JAZKBX010000290.1:0-7835 GCA_040388455.1 Bacteroidota bacterium | reverse complement strand
GTTGGGATGAAATGTGCAGAGATATATGCAGTATCAGCAATGTCATCACTACAGGCAGATGAAAAAATAATCATCAGGTTATCGTAATTGATTTCAATAGGACCACGTTCTACAGTTAAGGTTTTAACTACAGAAGTTCCTGCCGGTATATTATAGGTGCTGCTAGGAGTTAATCCATCAATCTTAATAACGGCTCCATTGGGGTTACTTGCACTTGCAACACGTATTGCAAAATCGATATCGTTGTTAACCGTTAGCGGGCTTTGATTTGTAAGCAATAACTGAAATACAGCAGGCTGATCTGAAGGAATACTAAATTGATTTGCAGGAGTAATACTTATTTCGGGGATTTCGCGTTGAACTGTTGCCAGTTGAATTGTAGAAAAACCAGCATCGTTATACGTATGGGAACCAATATAGGCCGAAGGATTTGAGTGATTATAGTAATGCGAAACAACAGCATCTTCATAAGGACACATGGTAAAACCGCCTCTGGTTACAAAAACATTTCCTGTCCCCTCCGGTGATTTATATACGTCAATACTCATGATGTCGCCAGGGTCTCCATCAGACAAAGTATATTCAAAACTGGTAGAGTTGGTGGTAGATTTACTTTCTTCACCACCGGACGTTTCGTTGATTGAAATCGATTCTTCAAATTGGGCACCCACCCCACCGAACACTCCACCTAACTGTACGTTAATACTTCCACCAATGGAAAGTTCCCAGGTTTCCGAACTGTGTGCCTCTCTATCTGTTGAGTACGAATTGGTAACGATAGCGGAACCAAGAGAAAAATTATCCAGTAATATTCCTCCTGTGTTAGTGATACACTGGATTTTCTCCCTTTCATTTCTCGCTAATGCTTTTTTCCATAGTGATATTTGGGTATTTATTGACCTGACTGAATCGCTACCAGACAAAACACTTCCTGTGTATGTATAGGATGGTCCCGTAGCATCAGCAGGTTCATAAATATCAGGAGTAGTTGTGGTTGCAGCTGTAGTCCAAATTGGATCATCGTTATTCGAGCCGAATTTAGGATGGGTGGAAGGCACGTTTGACGTATATAAGGCACCAGCTAATTTAACTGCTCTCAGACTTTCCAACGTAGGAATGACAACAGTTTCAATTTCATTCTGTGTGTATGAAAACCGGGTTTTAACATCGGCCGGAGCAATCGCATAGCCGGCTTTTTTAATCATACGCTTCCCGTTCACAGTTGCGCCAAAGCATCCACCAACCGTTGCACATTGCGTTGCATCAATCAACTCAATATTTAAGGTCGGGCCTACCAGCCAATTTCTGGAACGTCCTATAAAAATATCTGCTGGTGCCCCAACATTATCTGCATCATCTCTTGTAGAAACAGAGTAATTTGAAGTGATCGTTTCTGACCAGCCGTGACCTGAAGCATTTGTTCCAACAGTATTAATACCCAAGGCAATACTGTTATCTACTTCCACTTCTGTTTCGACCAGGAAACCAACAGATCCCTTGGTTCCTAATTTAAGAGCCAAGCTTACCTCTGTTTCTGAACTTACAGCTCTTGAATAGTCTTTTGCAATAGAAACTGATGTCCCAGTTGACCAGCTTGATGAACTGCCTGATCCGGGAGGATCTCTTAAGATAAAATCAACCTTTTCAGGGCCTAATGTTGCAATACCGGTTCCTGCAATTCTTTGTCCTTCAACATACGCATGGTATATCTTTGGTGTCACAGAAGGGTTGGGTTCCCAAACTACGGTTGCCGCACCAGAGGGAACAACATTTATTTGAATGCTTTTCGTATAGTCTAAAACAGGGTTTATCCCATTGGTAGAGGTGTTTGGAGATCCGCAGGTAAATGTATATAGAGCTTCACCATCAGTAAGTGGAATATTCGAATTAGGATCCGTGCCATCTACAAGCGCATTCGTAATCAATACATTTCCGGATAACTTAACCGTATCTTTCATTGAATTATCGAAATTGTTATAAATCTCATTGCCATAAATTTTGGCCGCATAACTCTTTCCTTGCACAAAGACAGGAAATCCGAAAGGCCCCCAACCCGGACCAGTGGGCTTTATTGAAAACGTTGTACCAGAGTGCTTTAAAGAATCTTCCCCAATAAACAACTGGCCTAATGTATCTGTTACAGCAATAGAAGGGGTAATCCGGTAGGTCATGTCGTGACGCTTATGAAACTCGGATGAATCAACACTTATTACACCCCCAAAACCATCAAAAAGTGTATCTACAGCCTTTGTAGTAATCAACAAATTTCGAAGGTCTATTAATTGGTTTGAATTCGTAAATGGAGATGGAGTTATTGCTTTCGTTAATACGAATTTATTGGCAAGTACATAAACCGAGTCTATTCTATATTGTAAAGGGGGCACATCAAAACGGTATTCTCCTGTTAATGGATCTGTGATCACTTCCGCTGAATAACAAGGAATTCCTGCTATAGGAGATACGATTCTGATTTTTGCCCGGCCAATATTGTTTTTCGAACGGCCCATACCAGGTGCCTTGTTGGTCTCAACCAATCCTCCAACAACCCGACCAACGATAGAGCGTTTGGTGCTGTCAGTAAATTGAATTCCAGTAATTGGCGCTTGAAAATCATGGGTTCCGGTTAGCGGGAATCTACCGTCTTCCATATAATGTTCGTAACGATCAACAGTAATATAATGCTGACCTATTGGAACCTGTATGGTGAATGCACCGTTTGCATCTGTCACAACCTGTTGCCCGTTGGCAATAACTGCCGATCCATCTATTTTTAATAATCCATCAGGAACCGGACAAGTTGTGTTTTTATAAAACAAAGTGCCGGTAACTGTAAAAGAAGAGTTATCAATAAAATCCTGATTGTTGAATACCGTTGAAGCATCTCCCAAATAAACAGAACGAGAACTAGGAGTGAACGAATGAGTCAAATAAGAAGGAACCATTGTGAAATTTTCCCCTGTTCCTGAAAATAGTATTCCTGAAACATTATAATTCCCCAAAATATCGGTAATGCCAAAATAGCTGAGTTGGCTCGATACAGGGATGTCTGTTGACCATGTTACCCCGGCAGTTTTAATAAAATGATTCGCATTAAAAACATTACTTTGCGAAGAGCCATCGTATGCATAATTCCCATAACCCTCATCTAAGCGCAAACTTATTTTTGCGCCATTCAAATTTGGATTTAAAAATCGAGAATGATCTGTATAAATATTGGTATCCAAAGCAGCTATCCCAATAAGTCTGAATTCATCCAATAAAAAAGTAGATGTCGCCCCTCCAAACACAATTTGATTCGAAGTGTTTGTTACATTGCCTCCAGGAACCACGGCACTTCCAATTGCTACACCATTTGCATACAATTTAAATACATTTGAACTGCCGGTATATTGCATGGAAACATGTTTCCAGTTATTTAAAGCAAAGTTTGTTTCAGGAACTGTAATTGTATAATTTGTTCCTGCCACATTAACTTTCGCCTCATAATTGGATCCAATATGTTTGAATGAAAATACGCCTGCTTTGTCAACAATACTTTGACTTGCAGCATACGATGTTGGTTTGAACCAAAACTCCAATCTAAGTTCATTTCCCAACGTTAACGTACTTGCTGTTTGCAATGTTAAGGTTGCTCCTGAAGAAAAATTCAAAGACTTACCTGTTGCTCCTCCGGCAGGTTGAATAATGACCTTGGATCCCTTGAGAGCGATTCCACCATTGTATTCGATATGGCCACTTATAACACCAGTAGGGTTTCTAAAACCAATATCTTCCGAAATATTTGAAGGGATATCGGTGCCATTACAAAATTTAATTCCTATAATCGAATACTTATAGTAAACGCGTGCATCGCCTGTATTGTCCACGTAAAAACCACTACCGCTGCCGGCAGTTCCTACAAGAGTTGAATCAAATGAGGTTCCGCTAATTTTTCGATAGATCTTAAACAGGTCGATGTTTTGCCCGTTGTTGTTCTGCCAGCCCAATTCTATTCTATTACTATAGTATCCTTTAGAACAGGTTAGTTTTTTGGTGGTAGTGTTAAAAGTTGAATTTAAATTAGGAGGAGGTATAACGCCAGTGGAGACAGAGGAGGAGATCAAACCACTCTGTACGCAATCATTAAACACTTTAACGGAATAAGAATAGTCGCGGCAGGCAACAATTCCTTTGTCTACAAATGAGCTAACATTAGGGTTAACATCATAGGTTACTAAATTCCCAAGATTATCCTGTCTGAGAACCTGATATTTTGTTTCATTATTGGCATTATCTGTCCAGGTAACGGTTGCTGTATCTGATGAGCCATTTAAGGTAACCGCAAGGTTTGTAGAAATTGCGGGGTTTGCAGGAGAAATACCGGATATACCGGCAGCCCCAGCTGAAATTACAGTACAATCGCTTATTGAACTGATTTTGTAATAATATTGCTGTCCACGGGTTACAGTATTATCAACGAATAATCTTACTGTGCCGGCTAAAGTTGATGTTAAAACCGTGTAAATGCCATTCGAACTGGTAGATCTTTCAATTTTGAAATATTGAGGGTTTGAACCGTTATGTTGCCAGGTTAGTTCAATTTCACCATTACATCGGTCTGAACTTGCTTTCGGACTTATCGGAATATCAGGCCGAGGTTTTACATTACCTGATGCAGAATTTGATGGGTTAGATTGATAATAGGATTTTCCTAATGTAGTAAATGCAACATGACGAACAGTATAATTATAGGTAATATCTTGTAATGCTGTTGCATCTGTATAGGTAGAAACGTTGTCGTTTACAGTCGCTAAATATACTCCATTTCTAAAAATAACGTTTTTTACATACATTATATCTTCTGCTGGAAGAGAGTTTGAGGAATTACTCCAACTTAAATTTACGGCACCACAAACATTATTTGAAGCGGTTAATCCGCCAGGAGCGGATTTCATTGGGTTTTCATTATTATAGGTTGTGATGCAAACACGACTATGGGTTTGAGCATCATGATGTGCATAGGAACGAACTTTAAAACTTGAGGCAGATAACATTTCAGGCGGAATATTAGAAATATTAAATACCATTGCTCCAATTTCTGTAGTATATTGAACATAATGTATTCCGGCAATGTTTCCAGCAGTATTAACATTACCTACATCATATCCACCTGAAACATTGCTTGCCGGATCTGGGCCATTATATACAGGGTAGATTTTTGAAGATGAATAGGCATCAAATTGCAAGGTCCAGGTTGCATCTTCACTACAATAAGCTCGATCAACCACACCACCACCTATTGGTAAATACGAAAATCCATTATAGCGTTTTAAATTATTGAGATTTCTTACATAATAATTATTTTCTCTATCAGCGTGGCCGCCAGCATGACCCGTATGAACACAACGGTTTTCTGGGCCTCCATACCAGGCTAATTGATTTGGATTTTGTGGAGCACCTTTAACACCATGACATGTTGGGCTGCCTGTCGTATTTTGAATTACAGCGGATTCCACTGCGTTACCATTTCTTTGCACATTATATGATCTTAATACGTGCACCCAATTACCATTGTAATAAAAATGAATATCGATATAATCCCATGAAGCGTAGCCATCCGATTGTGCCTCACAACCTACTGAAATTATACCTCGAGCACGATTAAAATTGGTAGAAAATCCACCTACAGCATTATAAGTTGGACCAAAATCACCATTTTTTTGAAACACATTCTCTACTGGTGACTCCCCTGGAAATAATGTGACTTGGCTTAAGCCAGTTCTCTGATTTACTACTACTAATACTATTATTAGTAGTAGCATGTACTTTGTAATTTTAAACATCTTATAGTTTTTTGGGGTAAGTGGTTTTGGTATTTTTTGCGGACAAATTTACGTGTCCGAGAAATACATGTATAGCCCGATAAGACTTTTTTCTTGCAATTTCATGATCATAATCATGGTTTTGTCAATTTTTGGTTTCAGCGTTAAAGTAATAGTTTGACTCCCGCTGATATAGGATTTTTAAGTTTTTTTTGGTTCTGGGCAGCAGAAGGACACAGGGAAATGGGGATTACTTGTCCGTTGTTCTTGGAAAACAACATTGCAAATATGCTTTACCGCTTGTACAAAATATTTTTTATTTCACTTCAGAAGGAAGAATGCCCATGTGCTTTTTGAAAGCCGCAGTAAATTTGCTGGTGTTTTCGTACCCAAGTTCATGGGCTATTCCTTTTACTGAAATTTTACCATCCTGTAAAACTGATTTTGCATACTCCATCTGCTTTTGCCTAAAGTATTGAAATACCGTTTCACCGAATACAAGTTTAAAATCGCTCTTTAATTTAGTGGGTGAAATCCCTACGCAACCTGAAAGTTTTTCAATTCCCATAAATGGCGCATTGATGTTTTCTACGAGGAGTCGCTCGGCTTTGAAAATTTTTATCCGGTCGCTGTCGGAAATTTCAAAAAAGTTTTTGCCAATATCATCCGCGTTATATCTGTCAACAAAGTGGAAAATAAAATCATGAGCCTTTTGCTTGAGGTTCGAAAAATTCGGAACTTTTGAACCTCCCGGTTTATTATATGTACCATGGATGGGATCACAGATCCGATCTGCCGCTTCAGGGGTTTCGGGCCACATAATGTACCGGGCATCCGACTCAAAAAAATGCTTCAGTTGGCTGTTCAGAAAATGCTGTTCTTTATAAAGTACTTCCCTGAGCCACTTTTCACTAAAATAAATACTGAGAGACAATGCCCTTGAACCTTTAAACCGACAATGATTTACGTTTTCATTGGGTTTGTAAAGCAGCCAGGAAAAGTTGGAAAAAGAAAATCCATTGACCAAACCAGGCTTTGCCTTAATTTCAGTTGCTGAAATTTCCAGGCCTAACATATAATAATCCGATGGAAGCTGTTTGTCAACGATTAGTTTGTAGTGCACATTCGTTTTATATTCAGCATCAGCAAACAGTATCCATAAACCTTGTTCAATCTCTTGATAATATATATCGGCCTTTAAAAAGGGGGTATTTGAGCTGAATTTTTGCTTTTGTTCATCATGTTTAACAAAAGGCATTCCGGTCAGGCTTTTAACGATTGTTTCCGGGGAGTTTGCCATGAAAGGCAATTCAAAAAAACCATCTTTATAATAAAAAAGGTATTTACGGAAACCGGATAAAAATTTTTCTATTCGCTTTAAGATCATTTATCTAATTCATTAAATGCTTCTATGGAATGCTGATAAGATCTAAGAATTCAAAAAAAAGTCCCGCAAATACTCCTTAATTACGCAGGTCTGGAGTAAATTAGCGAAAAGCTTATAAACAAACAAGTTTATAGGCTTTTTTAATCTTTTCCAGTATAGTTGTAATGAACAACTACTTGTTTTATATTCATTTTGTTTTTGTGATTTTAAATTTTATCCAGTGTAATTTTTTAAAGATGAATTCGATTTGAATTCAGGGAAATAGTTTGCTATGTCCACATCATCTAGATAGACACTGCAAACTATTTTTTCTCCAAAACGTTTTAAAAATTGAGGATTATAAAGTTCAATTTCTTTTCCTTGGGTTAAAGCTTCTAATTTTTTTTTCGCAAATTCATAACCAGCCATGCCAAACTGTGGCGTTCTATATCCAAAAACAATAACATGATTTCCTACAATAAGATTACCATCATTATCCTCACACGACCATTCTGGTTCTACTTTTATTTCATCTCCGTTAACAACTTCTTTAACTGTAAACATTATTTATTTTTTTAATTACTATCACCTAGTCGTTTTTTCTTTTTCACTTTTTCCATTTTTATATGGCCATTTATATCGTCCACATCTGAGCGAACTCTTATTAG
>JAZKBX010000289.1:0-12119 GCA_040388455.1 Bacteroidota bacterium | reverse complement strand
ACAACTTATTTCAGGACGAGAGAGTCTTGATACAAAAGAAACAAAAAATCAAGAAAGGATAATCGGGCTACCACACAGGTCCAACGCTGCTCCGTATCCTTTCCTCCTCACGCGCTTTTCCAAATAGATTCTGTCAAAAGGAGAGAGAAAAAATCGCCAACGCTTTTACTGTTTAATTATTCGTTGATTAAGTAATTGTTTAGATCCATTCACTCTTACTATATAAATACCGTTTGGTTGCTGGCTTATATCAATTTCGGATTTTTGATTTTGGATCTCGGATTGATAAATTTTTTCACCAAGTATGTTATAAATTGATAGTTGATAACTGTCTATTGATAATTGTCCGTTATCAATTTGTATTTTAAACTTGCCTACGCTTGGATTTGGATATATGCTTATGATTGACTTCCTCGAACTGACAAGGCCTCCTTCCCTATCATATAGGCAAATCAGAAGGGGATTTATAAATTACCAACTACCAAATTGAAAAAATTGTTGTTGTTTTTTCTACCCTTTCGGATGGGCTTGTTTATGTATGTTTTTTAGTTTCTCTACCGTATTATGCGTGTAAACCTGTGTTGCGGAAAGGTTGGCATGGCCAAGCAATTCTTTAATCGCATTTAAATCAGCTCCATTATTAAGCATGTGTGTGGCAAATGTATGGCGCAACACATGCGGACTTTTTTTGTTTACTGTGGTTATTTGTGAAAGGTAGGTGTTTACTATCCGGTAAACGAATTTTTCATACAATTGCTTTCCATTTTTATTGATCAACAAAAATTCGTCATTCAAATTGGCTTTTGCTGTTATGTATTGCTGAATTTGCTCTTTCAAAATCGCATTGAATGGAACAATTCGCTCTTTATTGCGCTTTCCAAGTACTTTTATCTGACATAGATACATATCCACATTAGATTGTTTGAGATTAATAAGTTCCGACAAACGAATACCGGTGGCATAAAAGAGCTCGATTATCAATTTATTACGCTGTCCTTCGAAATCATCACCAAAAACGGTATCATCAAGCAGTGTATCCATTTTTTCTTTTTCAATAAAAACAGGTAATCGTTTGGATGTTTTTGGTGAAAGGATCTTCAACATAGGATTTTCAGTGACTATGCTTTGTCGCAATAAAAATTTATAGAAGGTTTTAAGTGTAGTGATTTTGCGGTTTACAGAGCGGGGTGATATTTTCTGTTCCATCAAACTAACTATCCAGGACCGAATAATGGTATGATTTACTTCTGCTATTTTTGTTATTTCGTAGGTGGTGCTTAGGTAGGTAACAAACTGTTTTATATCATTAGAATAGGCTACTAATGTATGTTTGGAAGCTCGTTTTTCATATTGGATGAATTCCAGAAATCCATCTTTGCATACATCTATATCCATAAAAGTTTATGTATAAAGGATATTGTGTGTTATATACTACAATGTTACATAAATAAGAAAGAGGAAAAATTTATATTCTTTAACGTACATAACCTTATTAAAGTTATGCAGCAATAAAATAAACTTTTCCTCTTTCGAGATATAGTATTGAGAAGGGAACTATTGTTCTTCTTCGTTTCTTTGCATTTGTTCTTTGTAAATCGCTTTTTTCTTTCCTTCGCGGTAAACAATAGATGGCTTAGTGAATTTTGAACGTTCACGTAATTCCTTTACAACACCTGTTTTTTCAAATTTCTTTTTGAATTTCTTTAGTGCTTTTTCGATTGCTTCACCTTCTTTAATTGGTACAATTAGCATGTTGTTATTTTTAGATTTGTTGAATTTTTGATTTTAATTTTTGTCAGTTCTTTAAAACTGGGGATGCAAATGTAAGAATATTATGATAATTAAAAAAATAAATATTAAAAAAAGCTGAAAAGGCAAATCTTAACAAAAAATAAAAGTTCACCACTAAGGCACTAAGAACACTAAGAAAAAAATGGTTTTTTGTAAATTTAAAACTTAGTGTATCTCAGTGTTCTAAGTGCCTTAGTGGTAAAAACCTATACTGATAAATGGTAGCACAAGGCAATTATTTAACATTTATTTCAAAATCTCTCTTGCAATCACTATTTTTTGAATTTCGGATGTTCCTTCACCAATAGTACAAAGCTTGGAGTCACGGAAATATTTTTCGGCAGGGTAATCTTTGGTATAACCATAGCCGCCAAAAATTTGTACCGCTTCCGTTGCTGCTCTTACGCATACTTCAGAGGCATAATACTTCGCATAAGCACCTTCTTTGGTCATTTTTAATCCCTGATTTTTTCTATCTGCAGCAGAGAATGTTAATAGTTCAGCGGCTTCAATTTCTGTTGCCATACTTGCTAATTTAAAGGCTATTCCTTGAAAATGAGAGATCGGTTTCCCAAACTGCTCACGCTCTTTAGAATATTTTATGGATGCCTCCAAAGCACCTTTTGCAATACCCACTGCCAATGAGGCAATTGAAATACGCCCACCATCCAGTACTTTCATCGCTTGCATAAAACCTTCGCCCTCTTTACCCATCATCTGATCTTTATGTACGCGGCAATTATCAAAAATAAGTTCAGCGGTTTCTGAGGCACGCATTCCTAATTTATTTTCTTTTTTTCCTGATTTTAAACCAGGAGTTCCTTTTTCAATAATAAAAGCTGACATTGCTTTATTATCCCCTTTTTCACCGGTACGAACTATTACAACAGCTACATTTCCAGAAATAGCATGTGTAATAAAATTTTTAGAACCATTGATTATATAATGATCACCATCTTTTTTAGCGTTCGAAGCCATGCCACCTGAATCGGATCCGGTACCGGTTTCTGTTAAGCCCCATGCACCGATCCATTCGGCTGTAGCTAATTTAGGAAGATATTTCTTTTTTTGTTCTTCATTACCAAATGCTAAAATATGACCGGTACATAATGAATTATGTGCCGCCATTGAAAGTCCGATCGAACCACAAATTTTACTCAGTTCAACAATTGCAGTCACATACTCGGTATAGGAGAAGCCGGAACCACCATATTCTGTTGGTACAAGTACGCCCATCAACCCAAGTTCACCTAACTTCTTAAATACTTCTACCGGAAATTCCTGAGACTCGTCCCATTCCATCATTTTAGGACTAATATGATCCTTACCAAATTTCTTAATCATATCAGCAATCATTTGCTGGTTTTCGTTGATGCTAAAATCCATAGTTGTTTTTTATTTAGATTGCAAAAATATACAATTTATCTACATTAATTTGAATTTACCAATAAAAGGATTTGCAGTGGTGTAAATATGGGTTTAATGATGGAAAATGCACTTAAAATGTAACCCTAACAGGGTTTGAAACCCTGTCAGGGTGTAGTTTATATTATTTAAGGCTCCTGCTCGTTTCTCTTTCAATATCTTTCTTTTTAATATCATCGCGCTTATCGTATAGCTTTTTCCCCTTTGCCAATGCTATTTCCAGCTTGGCGTATCCTTTTTCACTAATAAATAAACGTAAAGGAATAATGGTTAATCCTTTGTCTTTTAATTTGCCCTGGAGCTTATCCAGTTCCCGCTTATTGAGTAATAATTTGCGGTCACGTTTTTCACCCACATTATTATATGTCCCATTAAAATATGGAGCAATGTGCATATTACGGATGAATAATTCATCATTCAAAAACACACAAAAAGCATCGTTAATATTCGATTTAGCTTCACGTACTGATTTTATTTCTGTTCCGGTCAATTGAAGACCTGCAACATATTTATCAATAAATGAATATTCAAAAGATGCTTTTTTGTTTTTTATATTAATAGAATTTTCAGTGGCCATAGTGTTACAAAGGTAATATAAAACAAGCACCTTAATGCCTCTGCTTTGGGAAGAGTAGAAAAATGAGATAATCAATCATTTTTCTATAAAAAAAACGAATTATCTCCCCCTTCCCTATTATTATTGATAAGAGGATAGGTTTATCATCTGACGATCAACACCGGAACTTTCACATTATGTCTGACCGCATCAAGGGTGGTTCCAAAGACAATGTCTTTTAATGCCCTGTGGCCGTGGGCGCCCATCACAAGTAAATCACAAGAGGTTTTATTCACAATTTCAGGAATACTTTTTTTAGGGTTACCAAAACCAAGTTTCGTTTCGATCTTATACCCTTTTGAAACCAGTTCCAATCTGTATTTTTCCAGATTTTCTTTATCAGATACTGTTTCAAGATCATCAATTTCCTGATCCATCAATCGTGCTCCGGCTGTTTCAACAATATGTATCAGAATATATTCGGCACTTTTCCCGCCCTGTGCAAATGCATAACTGATGGCCTTACTGTCGCTTTTGCTAAAATCAACAGTGATGGCGATCTTGTTATACTTCAGCATAGGAAGAATTTCAAGCTCTTCAGGAGTTCCATCAGGAACCTTGTTTTCTGAAACGTTTTGTTTTTTTAATAGCGGGCTAAAAGTGATGTATAGTAATAAAAATGCGGCTGCAATTATTAAGGGAACAACAGTAACATATAATATGAATGGATTTTCTACAGTCCCCAACCATTCCTTAACCGTTTCAAAAACAAGTTTCGCATTCAATCCAACAATTATAATGGCAACAATCCAGGCGCATACTTTTACCCATGTTTTGTTTGCAAATATTCCCATATGTTTTTTATCACTTGTTAAGTGAATAAGAGGAATAATAGCGAACCCTAGTTGCATGCTCAAAATAACCTGGCTTAAGATCAATAATTCACCGGTTGCCTCTTCACCGAATATGGAAATAACCAATAAGGCTGGTATAATAGCGATCATTCGGGTTATTAATCTTCTTAACCAGGGCTGGATCCGAATATTTAAATACCCTTCCATCACAATCTGACCGGATAAGGTACCCGTTAATGTTGAGCTTTGTCCCGCAGCTATCAGCGCCACAGCAAATAATAGTGGAGCAAGGTGAGTTCCAAGAATATCTTCAAGTAATTTATAAGCGTCCTGAATTTCAGCAACGCCAAATCTACCTGTTGAATAAAAAGCGCTTGCAGCAAGGATAAGAATAGCAGCGTTTACAAATAAAGCCAGATTCAACGCGATACTGGTATCAATAAAATTAAATTTTATTGCTTCCTTAATTCCCTTAGGTGTTCTGTCGAGTTTGCGGGTTTGAACAAGTGAAGAATGTAAGTATAAATTATGCGGCATTACAGTAGCACCGATAATACCAATAGCAATGTAAAGCGCCTGATCATTAGGTATAGAAGGTATAAACCCTTTAATCAATTCGGCTCCATCAGGTTGAGCAAAGTACATTTCTGCTATAAAAGCAAAACCAATAGTAGCGACTAAAGCAAGAATAAAAGCTTCCATTTTCCGGATGCCATGTTTCTGTAACACCAATAGAAGCAATGTGTCTAGCACTGTAATAGAAACACCTGCTAAAAGGGGAATGTTAAATAATAATTGTAAACCAATTGCCATCCCTATCACTTCAGCAAGGTCACAAGCAGCAATAGCAATTTCGGCCAGGATCCAGTTGCAAAAATTTACCACCCGCGGATAAGTAGCTCTAGAAGCTTGCGCTAGATCGAGCCCTCTCACCAATCCCAATCTGGCACTTAAACTCTGAAGAAGTAATGCCATGACGTTGCTCATTAAAAGCACCCATAATAATTTATAACCAAACTGACTACCACCTGCAATATCGGTAGCCCAGTTGCCCGGATCCATATAACCAACACTTATTAAGTAAGCCGGTCCCATGTAGGCAAAAAGTTTCCGCCAGAAGCTGCTTTTATCTGTATGTACACTTGAATGTACTTCCTCCAGTGATTTTCTTGAACCGTTTCTCATAATTTATTTAATGATCACTAAAATATTTTTTGCAACATCATTACTTATAAAAATAGAAGCGCCTTTATTTATTGTAATTTGAAGAGAACGATCAAATTCAATAATCTCTTTTATTTTAATTTCACTTCCTAAAGCAATGCCTGATCTATCAAGATATTGCAAAAATGCTGTTGAATGATCTACAACACCTGTCATAATACAAACATCATTTTTTTTGAACTTTGATAATAAATGTGATTTAGGAATATTTAATTTCCCTTTCGCATCCGGTATCGGGTCTCCATGAGGGTCTACTTTAGGGTAGTTTAAAAACTTATCAATTTCTTCGATCAGTTTATCTGAATTAATATGTTCTAATTGTTCGGCTACATCGTGTACTTCATCCCACTTAAAATCCAACTTTTCCACCAAAAACATTTCCCATAAGCGGTGTTTTCTGATGATAGTAAGGGCAACTTTTTCCCCTTTTGAAGTAAGCGTTACCCCTTGATATTTTTGATAGTTAATTAATTTTTTATCAGAAAGTTTTTTAAGCATATCTGTTACGGATGCTGCTTTGGTACTCATCTTTTCAGCGATGGCGTTGGTGCTGACAACATCGCCTTCCTGTTCAATGAGTTTGTAAATGGCTTTGAGATAATTCTCTTCTGTAAATGAGTGCATCACAACAATGATTTTAGACAAAATTACAAAATAATTTTAAATTAATAATAAAAAAAATTTAGACTAATCTAAAAAAATGAATTATATTTGTCATATGAAAGCAGTAAAAACCATACAACTTATTTTATTTTCTATCGCTTTTATGCTGGTATTATTTCCGGCATGTAAAAAGGAAACGAAGGAGGAAGTTATTGACTGTACAGGTGGTAGTCCAAGTTATAATTCAGAAATAAAACCGATCATAAATGCCAATTGTATTTCTTCAGGTTGTCATAATGCAGGTTCAAGTAACGGAGATTATACAACTTATGCTGGTTTAAAAGCGGTGGCATCAACCGGCACATTGGAAAGCAGGGTTATTATAAACAAAACAATGCCTCCATCAGGTCCACTTTCTTTAGAGGACAGAAAAAAAATAAAATGCTGGATCAGTTCCGGGGCAAGTAATAATTAATTAGTCCAATTTAACAATTGAGCAATTTTTCAGTAGGCAAGTAACAGTTCTATAATTAATTGAGCAATTGAGCAATTTTTCAGTAGGCAATTGTTAGTTGAGGACAAAACAACAAAACTTAAACAAATAGCGCAATAAAAGAACCTTTGAAAATGAAAAAAACAATACTACTTGGAAGCTTAACATTTTTTTTAGTAGTGATGATCTCTTGCGAAAAGATGCTGCCACCAGCCCCTGCAGATGAAGAAATTTTAGCAGGAACAATTCCCGGATTAAGCCCACAACAAGAAATAGAGCACTTAATTGGTGATGCTGCATTTGGTGAAATTTTTAGTCCTGCTCAAGGGTTGGGACCAATATTTGTTCAAACATCCTGCGCCAATTGCCATGTTGGTAATGGAAAAGGACATCCTTCAACAATGGTTAACCGTTTTGCAAAAATTGAAAATGGACAGGTTGATTATTTATTGGATCAGGGAGGTCCTCAATTACAGGAACGTTCTATTCCCGGATATGCTCCGGAAGCATTTCCGAGCCAGGCAAATGTTTTTACCAAGCGCTTGGCCCCTGCTGTAATGGGTTTAGGATATATCGCTGCTTTATCAGATGCTTCTATTTTGGCCAATGCTGATTCGAGTGATGTTGATGGCGATGGTATTTCAGGAAGGGCAAATTATGTTACACCTACCGATTTTTTTACCCCACAAACAATTCATACTGCAAATAATGGAAAATACATAGGTCGTTTTGGTAAAAAGGCTGAAAAAGTGACCATACAGGATCAGGTTGTTTTTGCATTAAAACAGGATATTGGTATTACTTCTGATTTTGATACGGAGGATCTATTTAATGTGCAACTGGGGATTAATACAGGTGATCATGTTCCTGATCCTGAGGTTTCATCCAGCTTTGTACACAGCCTGGTTTTTTATATGCGTACCTTAAAAGCACCACCACGCAGAAACATTGATGATGCTGATGTGGTGGCCGGTCAAAATTTATTTGAGGGGATCGGTTGCACAAGTTGTCATAAGTCCACATTTGTAACAACAGAATCAGATATCAGTGCTTTAAGCAATCAAACATTTCATCCTTATTCTGATTTTTTATTACACGATATGGGAGAACTTTTGGATGATAGTTATCCGGAAGGAAGCGCCAATAGTAATGAATGGAGAACTCCACCACTTTGGGGAATTGGACTTGCAAAAGATTCGCAAGGAGGAAATATGTTTTTACTTCATGACGGAAGAGCTACTACTTTTGAAGGTGTTATTTCTTATCATGGAGGTGAAGCCTCGAGCAGAAGAGCAGCATTTTATGCTTTATCGGAACAACAAAAAGCGCAAATAATAAAATTTCTGGAATCACTTTAGGAAATTATAAATGATAAATGTTGAATGATAAATGAAGAGGGGGGCGGGTATAATTCAATATTTACAATTTTAAATTTAACATTTTTTTAATAATGGAACGTAGGAATTTTATTAAACAATGTGGAACAGTGGGATTTTCCTGCCTGGGTTTGTCTGTCCTGCTCAACAGTTGTGCTGGCGTGCATCATGTTACAGGTGTGATAAATAATAATTCTGTTCAGTTAAGTAAATCTGAATTTATTGTTCTGAAAAATGATAAAACCTCCTTCCGGAAATACATTATTATGAGAGTCGAGAATTCAAATTTTCCAATTGTGATATATCGTTTTTCGGAAACAGACTTTAAAGCTTTATTACTGCGCTGCACGCATCAATCGAATGAACTAAATGTAAATGGAGATCTGATCAGCTGTTCGGCACATGGCAGCGAGTTTACTAATAAAGGGACGGTTGTGCAGGGTCCTGCAGAGCAATCGTTAAAATCATTTCCGATAACTTTAGATGAAAATAATATTTATTTAAAATTAGTTTAATTAAAAAATTACCAAAAGGTACAAAGTCGCAAAGCAATAAAGCACAAGAATAAATTATAGTCAAACTTATTGTTTTGTGGTCTTTGTGGCAAATTATCTGATAACAAAATTTCAAAAGAAAAACAATTATAGAATGAAAAAAACACTACTCCTTATTTTATTCGCAATTGCTTCACAAGCAGTTGCACAAAACGATTCTTCTTTTTTAAAACGTGTTCAACCCGATACATCTAATTTAAAAATGAATATGGATGCCGTTTATAACCGTCCGTTTTTACAGATGGGAAAATTGCCTGTTTCAATTGGTGGTTATTTGGAGGCGAACAGCAGTTATTTCGCCACCGATGGGGTTACCGAAGGTTTATCATTTCAAATTCCGCGCATGACAATTTTCTTGTCATCAACGATCAAAAAAAGAATAAAATTTTTATCGGAAATTGAATTTGAAGAAGGTGGGAAAGCAATTGCGATTGAATTTGCCTCTATGGATATTGAGTTTCATCCTTTATTAAATTTACGTGGTGGGATAATAATGAATCCTATTGGAGGATTCAATCAAAATCATGATGGTCCGAAATGGGAATTTATCAGTCGTCCTATTTCTTCAACCACTATTATTCCATCCACTTGGAGCAATGTAGGGTTTGGTCTTTTTGGAAAATATGCCCGCAACAATTGGGTTTGGGCCTATGAAGCTTATTTAACAAATGGATTTGATGATAAAATAATTTCCAATCAGCTAAACAGAACCTGGCTTCCGGCAAGTAAAGAAACCCCGGAACGATTTGAGGAAAGCTTTAATGGAGTTCCACTGGTTACTGCAAAAACAGCGATCCGTCATCGCAAAGTGGGAGAAATTGGTTTTTCATGGATGGGTGGTGTTTACAATAAATTTAATTTAGATGGCGTGGTAGTAGATAAAAAAAGAAGAGTGGATCTGTTTGCTATTGATTTTAATACCACAGTGCCTAAGATCAATACGTATATAAATGCTGAATGGGTTTGGGCGATGATCGATGTTCCAACTACCTATATTCAACAATTTGGTAATAAACAACAAGGAGGTTTTATTGATATTGTTCAACCTGTAATTAAACGAAAGATTCTGGGTTGGGAAAACAGCACTTTTAACGTTGCTTTAAGACTGGAATACACCGATTATAACATAGGCACCTTTAATGAAACCGGTGAAAACATTTATGATCATATAACTGCAATAGTTCCCGGAATTAGTTTCAGGCCATCATCACAAACTGTTATCAGAGCCAATTACCGCTACCATTGGGAACGCGATCTATTGGGTAATCCGGCAGCCAGAACCGCAGGATTTCAATTTGGATTCTCCACTTATTTTTAAGTTTTTTACATAGTATGAAATAGCCATGCACCAAAGCGCACAAAACTAATGAAGATGCATGGCGTATTCCATATGGCAATAAAAAAACAAATTACCTGCATATGAAATTACTTATATTAATAAGTCTCATGGCGGTTTCAGCTAAAGCTCAGACAGGCAGCATTAAAGGAAAAATCACAACTAATAATTCCCCTCTTGAGTTTGTAAATATTGGTTTAACCGGCACACATTATAATGCGATTACTGATAAAGAAGGCAAATTTGAAATTTTACAGGTTCCATTTGGAGACTATGAATTTCAAGTATCCATAGTTGGATACCTAAAAGTTAAAAAATGGATAGGCATTAATACATCGGAGCCAGTGGTCATCCATCAAAACCTAATTTCGATGGATAACAGGTTAAATGAAGTAGTTGTTACCGGTACTATGAAAGAAATTTCACGCTCCGAATCACCCATACCTATTGAAATTTTAACACCGAAATTATTTTTTAAGAACCCTACTCCAAGTTTATTTGAATCCATGCAAATGGTAAATGGTGTGCGGCCTCAACTTAATTGCAATGTATGCAACACAGGGGATATACATATCAATGGCATGGAAGGGCCTTATACTATGATAACCATTGACGGAATGCCCATTGTGAGCGCACTATCAACAGTATATGGATTAAGTGGAATACCAAACAGCCTGGTAAACAGAATAGAAGTGGTGAAAGGCCCTGCAAGCACACTTTATGGCTCAGAAGCGGTGGGTGGATTGATAAACGTAATTACAAAAAATCCAATGGCTGCACCCTTATTAAGTTTGGATGTAATGGCAACTTCCAATCAGGAATACAATGTTGACCTGGGTGTAAAAACAAAAATAAAAAAAACACATTCCTTGTTGGGTATTAATTATTTTAATTTTCAAAATGTGTTGGATAAAAATGGAGATAACTTTACCGATATTACACTGCAAAACCGCATTTCGATATTTAATAAATGGAGCTTTGAACGCAGGGGAAATAGAATTGCCAGCATTGCTGCACGTTTTGTTTACGAAGACAGATGGGGAGGCGAAACTCAATATGAAAATAAGTTCAGAGGCACAGATAGCGTCTATGGAGAATCTATATATACCAGCCGTTATGAGTTAATTGGAGTGTATCAATTACCAATAAAAAAAGAACAGGTATTTTTACAATATTCATTCAATAACCACAATCAAAACTCCTATTACGGCACGACACCCTATATGGCAAAACAAAATATTGCTTTTGCACAGTTGTATTGGAATAAAACCATTACTAAAAATGCTGATCTGTTGATAGGCATTCCCTTCCGTTACACGTATTATGATGATAATACGTCCGGAACGCAAAGTATCGATTCCTTACAATCTAAGAACAAACCTCAAAACACGTATTTACCCGGAGTATTTGTTCAAACCAATTTGAAGTTCAAAAAATTAACAACTCTTGCCGGATTACGCTATGATTATAATACCGACCATGGAAATATTTTTTCACCACGGTTGGCATTTAAGTATGCTTTAAATGATAACAACATCTTTAGATTGAGCAGCGGAAACGGTTACAGGGTGGTCAATTTATTTACAGAAGATCATGCGGCATTAACAGGGGCAAGAGAAGTGGTGATTAAAAATAATTTAAAACCTGAAAAATCATGGAATGCAAATTTGAATTATGAACGATTTTTTATTTTAACAAATGCTTATATTGGCATAGATGCGAGCTTATTTTACACTTATTTTACTAATAAAATAATTGGTGATTTTACTACAGATGCTACTAAAATTATTTTTGATAACCTGGAAGGATATGCCATTTCAAAGGGAGTCTCTTTGAATCTGGATATCACATTTACCAATGGTTTAAAAGCCATCGTTGGAGGCACGTATATGAATGTTTATCGTGAA